>JABGRQ010000171.1 GCA_018648225.1 Chloroflexota bacterium | reverse complement strand
AATTTGCTCAGTCTCTCGAAATAATACAGCTTTTCCACCATAGTATAGGTTATGTACTAATGGTAGTAATAAAATTACCATTATAACTAAAGAATATTGGAATAATACCAGGAGATGTTTTTGCTTTCTGATCAAAATTACTAAAAACACAAAGAAAACAAATCCCATAGCTGGAAGATACGTAGAACGAGTAATTGCCGAAAAGCCTAGCAAAACTGTCCCCAGCAACCACTTTCCCGACTTGCTCGATAAAGTTAATAAAGCCAAAATCATGGGTAATGCAACCCAAGGAGGTACTTCAGATGCGTCTTTGTAGATAAATTTCACAACAATTTCTAAATTCATCAACAAAAACACATTCAGTTCTATACCTAATAACAGTAATTTCTTTGAGAAGGACAAAACCCCTTGCGTATATAACCTGTCAAAGAAATAGAAAACACCAAAATTTAATGCACCAATGAAAAACGATGAAGTCCACCCGTCTCCATCGCCCAAAAGAATATGTTCAAAAAATTTAATATAACGGATAAAGGTCTCATGCCGAAATATGCTTTCTCCAGCCTCAAGTGATCCAGTTTCAAGAATAGAACGCCCAAAGCTCTCATAAGTTAACCAGTCATCACCTGCAGTATGATAAATAACCTGTTCTATATCCCCAATATCAATAATGACACGGGCCAGCCCCAAGGAAAAGAAGACCACATACGCTGACAAAATTTTCCCTTGCTTTTTGGACAACCTAAAATAAACAATACTACAACAAAAAATTAATATAAAAAACACACAAATTTCATGCGACAAATTTTTCGCAATAAACCAATTATAGCGCGTGGCCACAATGACTGTAATGATCGCCATCATAAGACCAAACCAGTGGTTTTTCAGATGTCTAACATATATGGGAACTATACTTAGAAAAATCACAACTAAGGAACCATCAATCAACCAACCAACAATATGCCAAAATAAATTGACGGGAGCCGCTTGTAATGAAACATCGTCAGAATCTTGAACAACAAAGTGTGCATATGGCCCGGGGACAACTGAATCACCAATGCGATAACCATCATCGAAAATATATTCTACCTGAAGGTAGTGTATACCTCTATCAACGGGCATCTCGATAATGATTTCTTCAGCATAACTAGGAGACATAATAAAAACTTTATTGTCCAGGGAAATCTCACCTTCTCCTGTATAGGATAATTGTAAAATTTGTTCATCTTGAACGACTATCTCGCCAGACCAGTTTGCTGAGAAAGGTAATCTTTGCCGCCAAATATTACCTTCAATATCAGGCGAATAATTGAATCTTCCAGAGTTAAAGAAAGAAAGATGCCAATTTTCAATATACCCTTCTCGGATATTGGCAACAGATGTTGTTATCCCCCGACGATTACTTGTAAAATTAAGCTGTTTATCAAAACGAGTAATATTTTCTTGGAAAAGAAAATTTTCATAGGAACGTTCGCACTGTTCATTGGGCAACGATTCCGGCAAAGAACGATAGCAAGCCTGAAAACCATCATTCACGCCGAAAGCAAAAACAACTATTTTTAGTGTTAATGCCAAAGTCGAGACACCAAATACAATCCGGCCAACTTTCCCATTTCGTTGTACCAAAACCACCTGGTACATTCGGCGCACACGACGGCTAAAAATAAAAGGTAGAAATATTACAAACCAAGTGTATTCGTGTGAATGCTGAAAAGGCAAACCAGAAAACACATGATAGTTACCAGATGGAAAAGAGAAGGCAATAAAAGCTGTTACCAGAACAAAATTCTGGAATAAATGGTCTTTGACTAATGCGAAGAAACGATTGTTCATAATAATTGCCCTACAAGTTGTTGGTGCAAATTGGCTCTTTAGGAATTATCGTGTCTTCCCAATATCTGGGATAAAACCACGGCGATACCCAAAAAGCCCGTAAATTTTTAGAAGAAATACACTAAAATCGAGGCTTAAGTGTATCTTAAATACCCTAAATAGGCTGTATTATAATAGCATCAGCTTATTCTTATATATACAGGAGAACCGAATACATGAACTTTGGCCTTACTGAAGAGCATCGTATGGTGCAAAGAATGGTGCGCGATTTCGCCCAAAAGGAAGTTGCGCCCGTTATTCAGGAATACGACCGCAAGCAAGAAATGGCGCCCTTCATTTTGCCCCGTATGGGCGAGTTGGGCATTTTGGGCATTTGCATCCCCGAGAAATACAGCGGCCAGGGCATGGACTATATTTCGCTGGGCCTGGCCTGCGAAGAACTTGAAGCCGTAGATACCACCTTGCGCGTGGTCATGTCGGTGCATACTGGCCTATGCAGTATGACCCTGTGGCAATGGGGAACGGAAGAACAGAAGGAAAAAATTTTGGTGCCGCTGGCGCGCGGCGAGAAGATTGGCGCGGGAGCCTTCACCGAACCGGGCGCGGGGTCAGATTTCAGCAATATTCAGGCTACGGCCAAGCGCGATGGTGATGATTATATTCTCAATGGCGAGAAGATGTGGATTTCGCTGGCTAGCAAGGCCGACTACGCTCTGGTGACGGTTCGCACCAGCGGCAATACAGCAAAACCATCCGGGGGATTGACAGCCTTCATTGTCGATTTGACCACCCCCGGGGTGACGCGCGGCGACATCCACGGCAAGTTGGGCGTGCGCGCCGGTTCCACCGGCTGGATCAACTTTCAGGACGCACGCGTTCCCGCTGAAAATCGCATCGGCGAAGAAGGCGAAGGGTTCAAAATTACGATGTCGGCCTTTGACAACGGACGCTACACCGTGGCCGCAGGCGCAACCGGGCTGATCCGCGCCGCGATGGAAGCCAGTGTAGACTATGCCAACGAGCGCAAAGCCTTTGGCAAACCGATTGCCCAGCACCAACTGATTCAATCGAAAATCGCGCACATGGCGCTGAACTACGAAGCCGCGCAACTGCTCTATCTCAAAGCGGGCTGGATGAAAAACAGAGGCCAGCGCAACACGAAAGAGACCTCGGCGGCCAAGTGGTTCGCCACCGAAAAATCCTTTGAGGCCGCCAACGAAGCCATTCAAATTCACGGCGCTTACGGCTTCAGCGACGAGTACAACGTAGAACGCTACCTGCGCAACGCGCGCGGCGCAGTGATCTACGAAGGCAGCAACGAAATTCAACAACTCATCCAGGCCAGCTATGCCCTGGGCGAACGTAAAGACAAACCGCTGCGCATGGAAATGCCGGCATACAAAGAAGCAAATTAGGGATAGAAAATTAGGAATTACGATTCGACAACATCCAAATTTACCATCCCTAACTCATAAAGGAGGCTACCTTTGAATATCGTAGTATGTGTCAAACAGGTTCCCGATTCCGCTGCGCAACTCACGGTGGATGGCGGGCAAATCTCGTGGGGTGAAGCGCCATTGGTGATCAATCCCTGGGATGAATACGCCGTTGAAGCCGCGCTGCAAAAAGCAGGCGATCTCGGCGGCAACGTCACCGTCATCAGCATGGGCAAGGCAGACGAAACCGAAGCCCTGAAACACGCTCTGGCGATGGGTTGCAACGAAGCCGTGCTGGTCTCCGACCCGGCGCTGGCGGGCTCCGACAATGTGGCCGCGGCGCGCGTCTTGGCCGCGGCCATCGCCAAAGTGGAGGATGTTGGGCTGGTATTCTTCGGCAAACAGGCCATTGACAGCGATACCGGCACGCTCCCCGCTCAGGTGGCGCGTGTGCTCGGTTGGCCTGCGCTCACCCTCGTCTCGGCGATTGACGAACTCAGCGCCGAGGGCATCAAAGTAGAACGCGCCATCGAAGAAGGCCGTCAAGTCGTCACCAGCAGCCTGCCCGCCGTGGTCAGCGTGATCAAAGATTACGGTGAGCCGCGCTACCCGTCCTTCATGGGCATCCGCAAGGCCGCCCGCGCTACCATCCCCGTGTGGGCGCTGGGCGAGTTGGGCATCGCAGCCCCCGCCCCCGTAGTGGCCTGGCCCGAGATCATGGCTCCGCCCCAACGTGAAATCGCTACCGAAATCATCACCGGCGGCAGCCCGGCAGAAATCACCGCAACATTAGCCGACAAGATCATGGCAGAGAAGGTGCTCTAATGACAAACAAAATTTGGGCGTATATTGACCAATTCAAAGGCGAAGCGCTGCCTTCGTCGTGGGAAACCATCGGCGCGGGGCTGGCGCTGGCCGAGTCATTGGGCGGCGGCGTGACCGCGGTCGTGATGGGTGAAAATGTGGGTGCGATTGCCGAACAGGCTTTTCAGTATGGAGCAGATGAAGTTCTCGTTGCGGATGATGCCACTCTCGGCGATTATCGTGCCGAAGCCTACACGGCACTGCTGGCGAAGCTGGCGGCTGATTCTGCCCCCGAAGTGATCCTCTTCCCAACGACCAGCCGCGGCCGCGAGGTCGCTGGTATGGCCGCGGTCGATCTGAACACCGGCGTGCTGGTGGATGTGATCGCTCTCGAAATCGTAGACGGTGCGGTCATTGCCACTCGCCCGGTTTACGCCGGAAAACTACTTGCCAAAGTACAATGCAATGCCAAACCGCAGATGGTCACATTGCGCGGCCGGGCCTTCGCCAAACCCGAAGCCGATGCTGCTCGCACTGGAACCCCCACCGAGGTAGCCCCCGCTCTCTCTGAGGAGGAGATCAACGTCAAAGTGGTAGACTACGCCACAGTTT
The DNA here is from genome assembly GCA_018648225.1 of Chloroflexota bacterium. Classification (NCBI taxonomy): domain Bacteria; kingdom Bacillati; phylum Chloroflexota; species Chloroflexota bacterium. Next base: position 23,230 of record JABGRQ010000171.1, on the reverse strand, counting down.
CAGGCGGAGTCAGTCTCACCGATGCGGCTGTAATCGTCTCTGGCGGGCGCGGTGTATCCAATAATCCTAATTTAGAACCCCCCGGTGATCTCGACGAAGCCGGACAAGAAGTATGGCGTGCACAACAGGGCTTCAAACTGGTCGGTGATCTGGCTGAGGTGCTGGGCGCAGCCGTAGGCGCCAGCCGTGCCGCGGTAGATGCCGGGTATATCCCCTACGTCAATCAGGTTGGGCAAACGGGCAAAGTCGTGGCCCCCGATCTGTATGTAGCCTGTGGTATTTCGGGTGCGATCCAGCATCTCGCCGGGATGCGTACCAGCAAAGTCATCGTCGCCATCAACAAAGACCCCGATGCCCCCATCTTCAAGCTGGCCCGTTTTGGCGTGGTGGGCGACCTCTTTGAAATTCTTCCTCCACTGGCGGCTGCGATGAAGGAGCGGTTGGGGCAATAACCCTGCATTTTCTCGCAACAAAAAAAGGAGTTGGCTTTCAGCCAACTCCTTTTTTTGTGTTTGTCGGGGTGCGCGGACTCGAACCGCGGACCTCTGCGTCCCAAACGCAGCGCGCTGCCAACTGCGCTACACCCCGATGAACGCGAGTATAATGCCTGCCAGTTGCAATCGTCAAGGAGTTTTTATGTCCGTCACTCTAAAACGTATCAAAGAAAACATCTTTTTACTCGAAGTCTCACGTCCAGAAAGGCGTAACGCCCTCAACTGGGAAAGTATGGCCGCATTTGCCAAAGCCATTGAAGCAGCACATGCTCAACCCGATTTACAGGCGCTCATTTTAACCGGTAGCGGCTCCACCTTCATCGCCGGGGGCGATCTGAAGGCGCTGCACAATGCCGTCAGCGAGGCCGATGGCAAGCGTTTATCACAAATGATGAGCCACGCCCTCAACCGCCTGGAAGCGCTGCCCTGTCCGGTGATTGCGGCTATTAACGGGCCAGCCCGCGGCGGGGGCGCCGAAATAGCACTGACCTGTGACCTGCGCATCGTAGCTGAAAATGCCAGTTTGGGTTTTGTGCAAATCAGCCTGGGCCTGACCCCAGGCTGGGGTGGTGGACAGCGTCTCCTGCATCTGGTGGGTTACAGCAGGGCAATGGAAATTCTTCTCACCGGGCGGATTCTCCCTGCTGATGAACTGCTGACGCTCGGTCTTTGTAATCGAGTTGTTCCTGAGCAACAGGCACTGGATTCCGCCCTTGGGCTGGCGCGCCAAATTGCCGCGCGTCCCCCTGAGGCTGTACGGGCCATCAAACAACTCCTGCGCAACGGGTTGACCCTGCCACCCACGATGGCTGCCGCCCACGAACAAGCACTCTTCCCCCCGCTATGGGCCTCCGATGCTCACCATCAGGCTGTGGAACACTGGTTCCGGCAACGCGAGAAGAAATAATGACCGATTTGCCCCTGCTCTACCACACTCACCATTCTATCGAAGCCGAAGACATCCCCTTTTGGCTGGCGCAGGCCGAACAATTCCCCGGCCCAATTCTTGAACTGGGCTGCGGAACCGGGCGCGTACTGCTACCCCTCGCCGAAACAGGGGGGCGCATCTTCGGCGTGGACAACGACGCTAATATGCTGGCATTGCTGCGCATCCATTTGCCCGCAAGCCGCGCCGCTCAAGTCACGCTCATCCGCGGCGATTTTCGCCATTTTTGTCTCACCAGCCGCTTCGGCCTGATTCTGATGCCCTGCAACACCTTTAGCACACTGCCCCTCGCCGACCGCCAGGCTGTTCTTAACCGCGTACGCCTGCACAGTCAGCCCGGCGCATATTTCGTGGTCAGTATGCCCAATCCGCTGTTTCTGGCCGAACTACCCCCAACCGGCGACCCGGAAGTGGAACTGATTTTCACACACCCCCTCAGCGGGAATCCGGTTGAAGTCACCAGCCAATGGCAGCGCCGCGATCAGGGCGTTGCTTTCCAGTGGCATTACGACCACATTTTCCCCGATGGCCGTATCGAGCGCCAAAGTCTGACCGCATACCACCTGCACCAGGAAATTGCAGCCATCTACGCCGCCTTTGAAAAAGCGGGGCTTGAAATCGTTGCCACTCGCGGCGATTACGACGGCGAAAAATTTAACCCCGACGAGTCCACCCATCTGATCATCACGGCCCGTGCGCGCGATTGAAGACTTCTGAGATTGATAAAAACTCGGAAGTCTTCAATGTTCCTCCTCGCATACAAAAATCCAATAAAAATTTTTCGCGCCTCTAATATTCCGCTAGCAAAACTCTAATAGTTTCCCTGTATGATTATATGCGTACAACAAATACAATCAACCCACTCATACAGGAGAAAACAGCATGATGAACCTATATATGACCCCTCACCAACGTGCCCATATGCGCCGCCGCATGATGCAGGGCGACCGTATTGCCCGCAACGCGGCTGCCAACTGTGATATTCACATCCCCGTAGATGTGCGTGAAGATGCAGAAGCCTATGAAATCATTGCCACGCTGCCCGGCCTAAGCGCCGACGATATTAACATTGAGATCCAAGAAAATATTGTCGGCATCCACGGCGAGTTCAAAACCGAAGAAGACACCGAAGGCTACTTGCGCCGCGAGCGCCCTGCCGGAACCTTCCAGCGCCACCTGCGCTTCCCGGCAAATCTGGTATCCGACGATGCCGAAGCCGCTCTCAAAGATGGCATCCTCACCTTGCGCATCCCCAAAGTGGAAGAACAGCGCCCCATCACCATTAAAGTCAACAAGAAATAAGCACCACCAGGCATCTCTTCTCCGAAAAAAGCCAGGCCATAGGGTCTGGCTTTTTTCACTTAATATCGACTATACTTGAGATACTGTCATGAAAGGAGTTTCACCAATGACCGCATTGCTTAATCTCAACACGGCCTCGGCCGAAGAACTCACCTCTCTTCCGGGAGTTGGCCCGGCAATCGCCGAGCGCATTGTTGCGGCGCGCCCTTTTGTCGATGCGAATGAACTGCAAACCATCGAAGGCATTGGCGCGGCGCTGTTTGACCGTCTGGTTCCATTGGTGGAAATCGCGGGGGATGACATTGCCCCGGAGGCAGAACCCCTTGAAGAAACACCGGCCACCCCCGAGGAAGCCCCGCCCCCCGAAGCCGAAACGGACGCGCTCGAAGTGGATGCCGAAATCCCCACTGATGGTCTTGCTCCCGAAGAACCTGCCGCGCCATCCATCCCGCCCGAAGAAAAGCCCAAAACCAGCATCACCCGCGGGCAGGCATTGCTGATGTCGTTGGGCAGCAGTTTTCTGGCCTTTGTTTTAGCAGCGGCCCTGGTCTTCGGTGTGCTGGTGGGTCTCAACGGCGGGCTGCGCTTTGTAAGCCCTGCCGAACTGGCGCAACTTGAACGGCAAATCGAAGGCATGCAAGTGCAGCTCGATATTACAACTCAAGATATTGAAGGCTTGCGTGCCCGACTCGACAATCTCGAAGATGTCAGCCAGCAGGTCGCGCAACTGAGCGACGACGTGGCCGCGGTGAACGCACAGGCCGATGCGTTGAGCAGCGATGTTGAAGCGCTACAAGCAGAAAGCGCGCAATTTGAAGACTTTTTCACCGCGCTACGTGCGCTTCTCAATGACCTGTTTGGTGCAGATGCGCCCTGATTGCTTCCGCAAATAACCGAAATATTGTAAAATACGCGCTGAGATAAGACCTCCAAAATCTTTCGAAAGTTTTGCCCAACTGAGCGGCTTTTGCAAGACTTCGGAGGTCTGCGAATAAAAAAATTGGAGACTAATATGACCGATCTGGGAAACGCATTCCCCGTCCCTGAACCCCAACCCGATGAGATTGAAGCCCAAACCGGCCCCGAACTGCCAAATCTGGAAAAACTTACGACCCAAATTCCAGACGATGCCGCCCCCGAAGCCGAAGTTGAGCTTACCCAAAAACCAGAAAGCAAAATTCGCCGCTTTTTCCGCGCCCTGCTGCGCTGGACACTGGGCGTGCTGATTGTATTTGGCGCCGGTTTTATTGCGGCAATTTTCTTGCTCTATCGCCCTGAAACCACCGCCAGCAAAATGCAACAGGCCGAATTGCAAAACCAACTCACCGCCGCCGAAGCACAGATCGCCGATCTCGAAGCCCAGATCAACGGCCTCAGCCCCCTGGCAAATGAAAATAAAACCCTGGTAGCAAGCCAGACGGAATATGAACTGCGTATATTGCTCATCGATGCCCGCCTGGATGTGAGCGACGCGCTTCTGGCACTCGCTGAAAACGATCCTCCACGCGCACAAGTCGTACTGGATCGCACCACTGAAAAATTTGCCGCTATGAAAACGTTGCTTCCTGCAACCCAAAGCGGTGTGGTCACAGGTATGGAACAACGCCTGACGTTAATTCTGGCCGAAATTGAAGATGATCCCTACGCGGCCCAATCCGATCTGGATGTATTGGCAAATTCGCTATTGGAGTTGGAAGATTCGCTCTTCAGCACCCCCTGAGCCTGTATTTTTGTGTTTACAGCTTTCATCACATCTTAAACAATTAACCAAGAAAGGCGGGGCGCGATGCGCCCCGCCTTTTTTGGTTAAACTTTATTCGTAATCAAAAACCGGGGTTTCAATCGTCCGCATGGGCTTCTTGTGCCCCATAATAATCAGTTGCAAATTCTCAACAGTTTCCGGCGAAAAAAATTCTTCGCCAGTTTCCTCATTCACACGCGCAGGCACATTCTCAACGATGAAAAAATTCCCGTTCTTATACAATGTATATGCAATCTTCTTTTCTACGAGTTTTGTAGCGCTTTCTTCTGTGGGCATAGGAACTCCATTTCTATAATTTCAGGGCTTTCACGTCGGCAAAGCAGGAAAACCGAATTAGCCTGTCGGTAACGAAATACAAAAAACGGGCGACAATGTCGCCCGCTACTTTTTATGGCTCCGATGGAGTCGGCTGATCAAACTGCTCGCCTTCGGCACTGCGCTCGGCATACAAAAACCAATCATTCACCGAAGCAAAACGGTCGGGGGTGTCAAAAAGCGGGCCAATCCGTACGCCCTGAACCTGAGCATCCACCCCATAGGTATACATCGGGTAATATAATGGCAGTGCGGGGAGCGCGTTGGCGAAACGCACCTGGAAATTACGGTAAAGCCGCGTGCGCTCGGTCGGATCAACTACAATGCGCGCCTGCTCCAGATACTCACTGGCCTGGCGATCATCCCATTTGGAATAATTCTGCCCGCCAGTAGCCTGAGTCTGATGCCAGAAGGGGTAAGGATCGGGGTCGGGCGAGCGGAAGAGATTTAAATCAACCAGCGCGGCATCATAATCACGCGTATCCAGGTAATTGCTAATCAATTCATCATAGGGGACAGCGCGTAATTCCACGCCAATGCCCAGCGCCTGCCAATTCTCACGGATGATGCCCGCCAGGGAGGTGTACGGTTCCCCCTCGGGGTGGAGCAATGTGAACGAAAAAGCGACTCCATCCTCGTTGGCGCGAACTGCCCCCCCCGATGCCGGGATCGTATACCCAGCAGCCTTGATGGTTTGTACAGCTTTATCGGCATCGTAGTCAATGCGTGAAATGCCATCATAATATGCCCAGGTATTTGGGAAAATCGGCCCATCGGCGATGGCGGCCTGACTGTTGAGTACGCGGTCCACCATCCATTGGCGGTTGAGGCCCATCAGCAGCGCTTTGCGAATTTCGGCATCCTGGAAAAAGGGCATACCCTCATCATCGAGATTGAGTAAAATCAACGCCAGTTCGGGCAGCCTGCCGGTGTAGAAGTTGAGATCAGGTTCGGCCAGCGCGGCTTCCAGAATCTCCGGCGTGATCTGGCTGATGCCGCTGACCTCGCCAGCCTGGTAAGCAGCCAGCGCTGAAGCGGCATCGGGATAATAGCGAAAAATAACTTGATCGATAAACGGACGTCCATCGAAATAGTCATCGAAGGCGGTGAGGGCAACCCCTTTTATCAGGTCGTCTTCGACAATGAGTTGCTCGAAGCGGAAGGGGCCGCTCCCAATGGGAGTCATATTATAGGGATCATTGACCAACCCCTCAGGAGTCTGTCCCCCCAGCCGGTGAAACGGGAGAATCCCAAAAGAAAGCTGATCCAAAAACGGAGCAAAGGGTTCGGGCAGGCGAAACTGAATGGTATGTTCATCCAGGGCTTCAACTTCGATTTCGCTCCAGAATTGGCGCAAATCTTCAGGCATGGGCAAGGCCGGTTCTTTGAGCAGATTGATCGTATACACAACATCGGCGCTGGTAACCGGGGTGCCGTCATGCCAGAGCGCATCCACGCGCAGCGAGAAATTATATACTGTGCCATCGCGTGAGATTCCCCACGATTCGGCTAATTCAGGCTGGGGCAGACCGCGATCATCAAAATATATCAGGCGGCTGTAGATCAGGCGGTTTACATCGCGATCGGCTGCGTTGTAATAGGCCAAAACCGGGTTGAGGCGCGAGAATTGACCTATCAGCCCTTCGGTGTAACTGCCGCCGGTAATCGGCTCAGGGGACAACGGTTGTACAGTAACCGGTTGCTGCCCCAGCAGCAACACACCAATGGCAATAAGCGCCAAAAAGACAATCAGCAGTTGCCAGCGTAATCGTTTCATATTTTTAAAAGTCTAAAATAGGGGTATGTGGCAGCGCTATGTACCACCGCATATCCCTATTTTGGCTTCGTTTTCTAGCCGGTGAAAATAACAGTCAGAATAGCTAGCAGGAAGAATAAAAAGGCTAAACCAATCGTCACACGGAAGAGCAGTTTTTCCACGCCGCGGCGTGCCGTGAAGACACCACCGGTATCACCGCCCGTCAAACCACCCAAACCAGCGCCTTTGCTTTGCAAGATCACACTGGCAACCAGTGCAATTGACGTTATAATCAGAGCTACATCCAAATAAGCTTCCACAATAAAACCTCCAAGAATTTACGTACTTGTGCAGCGAAAGCCCGAAAATAGGGATATGCGAGAGTGCGTAAGCGCCTGCGCATATCCCTATTTTTAGGATACTTTCTGAGCAGGGCTGGATTATACCTTTCGTCAATGGAAACGTCAAACCATCATGGATATTTACGAATACGTCATTAACCTGCATATGCACACCCCTTACTCGGACGGGTATGGCTCGCACGCTGAAATTGCTGCCGCCGCGCAGCGCGCGGGCCTGGATGTTGTGATCGTTACAGACCATAATGTGTGGGTCAATGGCCCCGAAGGGTATCATGGCGAGGGAGAGCAACGCGTACTCATGCTAGTTGGCGAAGAAATCCACGACCAAACTCGCAAACCGCAAAAAAATCACCTGCTCGTCTTCGGTGCAGACCGCGGTTTGGGACCATTTGCCAAGAACCCCCAACGCCTGATCGATGCGGCCAATGAAGCCAACGCGCTCACTTTTTTAGCGCATCCCTACGACCCGCCAGCCCCCGCCTTCAACCAGGATGACCTTTCGTGGGTTTCCTGGGATGTGAAAAACTATACTGGCATCGAATTATGGAACGGACTTTCGGAATTTAAATCGCTTCTCAAAAATAAGCTCAAGGGAATCTATTATGCGTACAACCCGGCCGCGATTGCCAGCGGGCCACCCCCCCAGGTACTCGAAAAATGGGATGAGTTGCTCAATAGCGGCCAACGCGTAGTTGCCGTGGGCGGCTCCGATGCGCACGCGCTGCCCGTCAATCTGGGGCCGTTACGCCGAACGCTATTTCCTTACGAATTCCATTTCAAATCCATCAACACCCATATCTTCACCAATGAATCTTTTAACGGTCAGGCTGCCCACGACCGCCGTCTTGTGCTGGATGCGCTGCGGAAGGGTCACGCCTTTGTAGGCTATGATCTCCCGGCTTCGACGCGCGGCTTCCGTTTTACAGCGCAAGGATTGGGCAAAAACGCCTTATCTGGCGACACGATTCCAGCATCCAACGGGGTGACATTGCAAATCAAACTTCCCCAGCGCGCCGATATTGAACTGCGCAAAGATGGCGCAGTTCTCAAAACCTGGAAAAATAGCGATATTGCCGCCCACATCACCACCGAGCCAGGCGTTTATCGCGTTGAAGTTTTTACGCACTATCTCGGCAAGCGCCGCGGCTGGATTTACAGCAACCCGATTTATGTGCGCTGATGAGTGAAAAACCGCGCTCCATGCGCGTGGAGGGGATTATTCTCAAACACCGCAATTGGGGGGAAGCCGATCGCATGTTAGCGATCTGTACCCGCGAATTGGGCAAAGTTCAGGTCGTTGCCAAAGGCGTGCGCAAGCCGCGCTCGCGCAAAGCCGGGCATATTGAACCCTTCACCTGTTCCAGCCTGCAACTGGCCCGCGGGCGCAGTTTTTATACCCTCACCCAGGCCGAAACCCTACTGCCTTTTTTGAACCTGCGCGAAGACCTGGTTTCACTGGGTTATGCATCCTACCTGATCGAATTGCTGGATCGCTTCACCTATGATGAAGAAGAAAACCCGGCAATCTACCGCTTGCTAAAAAATACGTTGGTATATCTGGAACGCGGCGACGCGCCCCCGGCGGCAGTCCATTATTACGAGATTCGCCTGCTCGATCAAGTGGGGTTCCGCCCACAATTATTCAGATGTGTGAGCTGTGAGCGCGAGATACAGCCCCAAAATCAGTTTTTCTCTGCCCCCCAGGGGGGAGCGGTGTGCCCCCGCTGTGGTGATACGACACCCGATGTGCGGCCTATCTCGATGCAAGCCCTCAAATACCTGCGCCACTTTCAGCGCAGCAGCTACGAAGATGCCGCCCGCGTCAACTTTGGCCCTGCGATCGAGGCTGAAATTGAACGATTAATGGGCTATTACCTCACCTATCTCCTTGAGCGCGGGCTAAATAGCCCCAACTTTATCCGCCGCATGCGCGAATAACGCTTCCTTCGTGTATAATGATTTCATGGCAAAAGACCCCCTCGTAGCAACCATCGGGAAACTGCTTTCCTCACGCGGTTGGCGTTTGACGGTAGCTGAATCCTGCACCGGAGGGTTGCTTGCCGATCGCATCACTGATGTGCCTGGCTCCTCACAGTATTTTGTCGGTGGATTTGTAGCTTACGCGTATGAGGCCAAAGTCAACCTGTTGGGCGTAGAATGGCCGATTTTGGAAAAATACGGTGCGGTTAGCGAAGAAATTGTTCTGCAAATGGCCCACGGCGCCCGCTGCGCCCTCGATGCCGATATTGCCCTATCCATCAGCGGAATTGCTGGCCCTGGGGGAGCCACACCTGACAAACCCATCGGTCTCACCTGGATTGGCCTATGCACGCCCAACCATGAAGAAGCCCGACGCTTTATTTGGCAAGGTGATCGCCGCAGCAATAAAGAACAATCTGCGCATGCAGCCCTGAACCTATTAGCGGAATATTTGGAATCATAACTGTGGAACCCATCGAAGTCATTGCTCATTTTGATCGTGAAGGAAAAATTGTCCCGCGCAGTTTCGCTTGGCAGCGGCGCACCTTCCGCGTCGATTCAATTGGCCGCCGCTGGAATGGACGCGATGGCCTTCACATCATGGTGATGACACCGCGCAATCGCGCCCACCATCTACTTTTTGATACAGCGAAGGGTATCTGGTATCTGGTGCGCGGCAGCGATGTGCCAACAATCCCCCTCGTTTAGATTCAAGCTAAACATCAGGGGCACCCCATCGCCGCTTTCTGAATTAATTGAAAATATCCTAAGTGAAGTCCTTTAAAAACCCTGTCATTTTTGAAGATTGCTTCGCCGCCTACAGCGGCTCGCAATGACATCGTTTTTCAGATACTTTCCAATACATAAAAGGACTTTTTATAGCTATCTTAAAAGAATAAGACGAAAGTCCTCTTGTATCGGCATCATTTTCTACTATGCTATTAACTGAGAAGCAAGACCAAGCACGCCGTTTCTCAAGTTTACTATTTGTAAAAAGTAATCTGATGGCAAACAGATAACTTTACAAAATCCAATTACCTGATTGCAAGCGCATTGTGAGGAGGTGCTCTATGAAATATCTTTCTGCAATCATCCTGGTAGCCGTTCTGCTGACATTGCCGGGGGCCAGTGTTTTCGCTGCTCCAGGCCCGACAGTGGATGCAGGATTAGCTGCCGAACCCGCCGGGACGGGCGTTTACCCGACTTTTGTGATTACAGCAGTTTCACAAAACAATTGGGTTGAAATTCGCACGGATAACCTTCCTGCCAACGAGAATTTCACCGTCACGATGGGTTATATGGGTTCGGGAGGCTTCGGGACGGTAGTAGCCACTACCTATTCCAATACAGGGGGCAGTATTGTTGTCCGCTATACCGTTCCCGCTTACTTGTATAACCAGGGACAAATCGCCATTCGTATGGTTGGGCAATCTTCAGGTTATTTCGCGTATAACTGGTTCTATAACAACAACGCAAATGTAGCCGGTCCGGCCCCAGCGCCCAGCGCGCCCGCGTATGGTGGGTATCCATCGTTTGCAATTACTGCGGTGCAGCAAGACAAAAACGTGACAATTGCCCCCAGCAATTTCCCGCCCAATGAGACTTTCTGGGTGCGTCTGAACTGGATGCACACACAAGGTCTGGCCGGGTATATTGTGCAAACGGTACATACCGATGCAAATGGAGTTCTGGATGATATGGTATATCCCATCCCTGATTTCTTGAAGGGATCGTATCAGATTGCTGTTCGGCTGGAAAGCCCGAATTACCCCTACTATTTCGCCTACAACTGGTTCTACAACAACAACGCTCCGTAGCGCATCCCGCGCGGGGTGCGTGTCCTCCCTGGAGATGGACGCGCCACCCCGGAGCCTGATCTGAATATCCACCTAAAAACAGAGCCTGATAAAATGATCAGGCTCTGTTTTTAGGCTATTTCCCCAAACGGGCGCGCTCTTCATCCACAATACTGGCATCCAGCTTACGGAATAACGGTTCGGGTTGATTAAGCGGGCTTCCAGACTGAATCGGACTGCTCTCCCAACGCCCGGTGGCTTTATTGGGAATATAGCGCAGAACGGTGTGTTCGCCAAGATTGTCCTGGCGAGCCTCGACAACCTGCTCTCCGAATAGTGGCGCGGTATAGCCAAAAAAGGTGTGTAGTTTTTCGCTGGTGAAGGGCAAGAAGGGCGCAAAAAGCACTTTGAGCGCGTCGATGGCGCGCATGGCCGTATAGATGGTGGTCGCGGCGGCAGCTTTGTCGTTCTTGATTTCAAACCAGGGCGCGGCGGTGTCGATGTATTTATTAGTCTCAGAAGCCAGACGCATGGCCTCGCTGAGGGCCGCACGCAACTTGACGGATTCAATCAACTCGCCCACGGTTTGGAACCCGGCTTCGATAACTGCCAGGATTTTTTTGTCGGCGGGGCGCAATTCTTGGGGCGTAGGGACAACGCCCTCCCAATGTTTGTAACCAAACGATAGCACGCGGTTGGCAAGATTGCCCCAGGTGGCAACCAGTTCGTTGTTGTTGCGCGCCAGGAACTCGTCCCAGTCCCAATCGGTGTCTTTGCTTTCGGGCATATTGACGGTGAGATAGTAACGCAGTGGATCGGGGTCGTAGCGCGTCAGAGCATCACGGCCCCACACCGCCCAGTTGCGGCTGCCACTAATTTTTTGCTTCTCCAGATTCATGAACTGGTTGGCGGGCACATCGTAGGGCACAGTAAGTTTTTTGCCGCTTTCCTCGGTGAAGATCTCAACAAAACGCTCACCTGCGCCCATCAATTCGGCAGGCCACAAAGCCGTGTGAAAGAAAATATTATCTTTGCCGATGAAATGGAACGTTCGCGCTTCGGGGTTCGTCCACCAGTTTTCCCAGGCAATGGGGTCGCCTTCCACCTGCGCCCATTCGATGGCCGCGGAGAGATAGCCAATCACGGCTTCAAACCACACATACAGGCATTTGCCTTCCCAACCTTCTACCGGCACAGGGATGCCCCAATCGAGGTCGCGGGTGATGGGGCGGGGTTTCAAGCCGTCGCTTTCGATCTTGCGCAGCGATTCACCGAGCACGGTATCGCGCATATAGTGTTGGCGCTGGCGCAAAAAATCGATCACATCGGGTTCCAGCTTGGAAAGATCGAGATAAAAATGCTCGGTGTCTCGCAATTCCAGTGCGTCTCCGGTTTTGGCGTGGGGGTTGATGAGTTTTTCCGGCTCCAGCACATTGCCGCAAGCATCGCACTGATCGGAGCGCGCCCCCTCGGTGCCACAGATATAACAGGTGCCCTCAACATAACGATCGGGCAAGAATTTTCCCGATGTAGTGGCACACCACTGCGGGCGGATTTCAGTGTAGAGAAAGCCGTTATCTTTCAGCGCCAGAAAGATGCTCTGGGAAACCTTGAAATGATTCTGGGTGTGGGTGGTAGTGAAGAGATCGTAAGAAATCCCCAGCCCCTGAAAGAGTTCAAGAAAGCCGTCATGGTATCCCTTATAGACTTCTTCAACGGGTTTGCCCTCCGCATCGGCGCGCAGCGTCACCGGTGTGCCGTGCGAATCGGTGCCACTGACCATCAGGGCGTGATTGCCTTTAAGGCGATGATAGCGGGCAACAATATCTCCCGGCAGATGCGAGCCGGTGATATTGCCCACATGGATTTCAGCATTGGCATACGGCCAGGCGATAGCGATTAAGATGTTCTGTGGCATAAAGGGCCTCCTGCGACGAGATTTATCACGAATGAGATCGAATTTTCCGAATGACACGAATGAAATCGGCGCTTTCCGAAAACATTTGTATAATTTGTGTATGGGTCAATAGTAGCTTGAACAGCGAAACCATCGTGGTCATTCCGAGCGCAGCGAGCGTAGCGAGGAATCCCTTTGAAGCGGCTTGATTTATCACTTGCACTGGCACTTTTCAACATTCTGGTTATGGGATTCTTCACTCCGCTACGCTCCGTTCAGAATGACGCGTGTTCAAGCTTGTGTTGACGATTACACATTTGTATAATTTGTGCCATTCGGGTGCATTCGCGATAAAACGTTTGTGTAGCTGGTTATCAATTGTACAAGAAAAAAGGCTGCCGATGGGGCAGCCCTTTGAAGTTGGTTTTGCGAAAACGTTAGTACAAATTTTCCACCTGAAAGGCTGCCTGCTTACTGGCGCGGCACATCATCATGCGCATCATCGGCATGGCAGCCTGCATATTGGGGAAGTATGTATGTGTTTTCATACTAAAAATGAGTTTAAACGGGGCGCTTCAATTTGTCAAGCCGCGAACCTTGAGCGCCATCAATTATCGTTCTCCAAAAGTGATTTTAGCACTGAGAGCCGCGGATCTATATAACTTTCCGCGTGGCCACAGTCTCCCAAATTGCGATTGACCCCGCACGTAGGGCATAGCCCTTTACAGTCTGGGCGGCACACAGAACTGATCGGCACTTCGATCAACATATAATCGCGCAAGATTGGGGCAAAGTCAATTTTGCCATCATGTGGCAAGACCATTTCAGTATTGGTATCCGCTTTATTGGGCAATGTGAATAGTTCAGAAAATTTACATGCCAAAGGCTGCGATATCGCTTCAAGACAACGTCCGCAAATCGCATTGACTGCCGCCTCAAAATGAGCCTGCGTCAACAGGCCATTGGCTGTACGCGAAATATGTATTTCGCCAATCAAGTTTTCTACCAGCAGTTCAGCATCCAGCCTGAGTTGGGAAAATTCAAAATCAAAAACTCGGCTGTAGCCAACTTCTTCGTGTGCAATAAAACCTACTTCAAGCAGTAAGGCCAGATCAGGTTTCGACATTGTTATCACCTTTTGGGGAAGAATGGGGTGCTGGCATTATAGCACAGCGATTCTTTAATCCACAAAGATTTTTGCCAATTCTCCAATCTTAAGCTAAGATTATGTCATGATCAATGTCATCATCGTGGACGATCATCCCATTGTACGGGCAGGGATGAAAACTGTGCTCAATAGCGCGCCGGAAATCACCGTCATTGCGGAAGGCTGCAACGGCGAAGATGCCTTGACGCTCGTACGCGCAAAACAGCCCCATGTGCTGGTGTTAGATTTGAATCTACCCGACATCAACGGGCTGGAAGTTACACGCCAATTGATTGCGCAGGGAGTCTCCACCGCCATATTGGTGCTGACCGCCCTCGATGATGCCCAAATGATCTTCAGCTTGCTGGAGAGCGGCGCCACCGGCTACGTATTGAAAGATGAAGCTCTGGAAACCTTAGCCCACGCCGTCCATGCCGCGGCCCGCGGCGAAAGTTGGCTCAGTCCCACGGTTGCCAGCAAAGTCATCCGGCAAGCGGTGCGCGGAGAGCAGCCGCCCACTTTGGGGGTAGAAAAAGCATCTCAACCGCAATCACCCCTAACTCGGCGCGAGATGGAAATCCTGCAACTGCTTGCCCAGGGCCTGGATAATGCCGCCATCGCGGCGCAACTCGTCATCACCAAACGCACCGTCCAAAATCATATTAGCAATATTTATGGCAAACTGGGTGTCGATTCACGCACCGAGGCCATGCTCTACGCCATCCGCGAGGGTTGGGCAAACCCGTAAATCGAGAAACTGTAATGCAACAACGAATTCAACAAGCAATTTTCACTCTGCTGGCGCTGGTGATACCGGCGTTTGCACTTTTTCAGAGTTACGAATTATGGCAGGCAGGCGCGTCGGAACTTGACCTGGCGAATATTATCCCGGCGCTGCTGCTAACCCTGACGTACTGGCTCATTGGTCTGATATTGCTCTTGCGCCTGTTCCAGCGGGTGGAAGCGCGCCTGCTCTTTTTGCTTTCACAATGTATTGGTCTGGCGCTGCTAATTCCGCTGGCGTACCCCGACCCGCGCCACGCCCCATTTTTTGCGCTCTCGGTCAGCATTACCGGGCTGCACTTTTCCGGCCCGCTGCTGCTTCACCTGCACATCAGCTTTCCGCGGCGGCTGGGGGGAAACCCGTGGCGGCGGCGAATTTTGGTAAGCGGATACATACTGGCCGCTGCCTCAGCGCTGGCCTGGTGGCTGCAAGCGGCTCCCTGGTGGCAGGTTGGCATTCTCTACACCGTTGGTGTGATTATGCTCGCAGTGGGGATTCTCATTTTTATGTACTACCGCCGCTCCAGCGCCGACGACCGCCAACGCCTGCGTCTGGTCGTGTTAGGCACAGCGCTGCCGACTTCCTTCATCATCTTTTTCGATATGCTGCCCACATTGGCTGGTTTTTCACTGCGCGTGCCCACCTGGGCGCTTGCCTTGCTGCTGATCTTCAATCCGCTCAGTTACGCCTACGCCATCTCGCGCCGCGATCTGCTCGGCGTTGACCGTCTGCTCAATCGCGCCTTGGTCTATGCCATTCTTTCAATTGGAATTTTTGGCTTTTACCTGGGACCGTTTTTGCTGCTCTACCGGCTGATGCCAGAAAATATCGGGCTGCAAATGATAATCATTTCTGGATTAACCCTTTTTGTGGGCTGGTCCTTCAATGGGGCGCGGATGCGTGTCCAACGCTGGGCAGATCAAATCTTCTACGGGGGGTGGTACGATTACCCAGGGGTGGTCGAAACCGTCAGCGATGCGCTGGCCGCCAGCACCGAGCGCAGCCAGATTTTTGCCGTACTCACGCGTCAGGTGCCAGAGATGATGCAGCTTGCCAGCGCCAACCTGTGGATCGGCCGGGCCAACGCCACATACCCCCACACCCCGCCGCAGCAAGAGCGTTTTCGCTTCAAATTCCAAAGCGAAGTGCCCGCCCAATGGACGGTGAGCGCCCACAAAGATGGCAGCGATCTCACCGAAAACGACCATCGCATTCTTAACACCCTGGCCAGGCAAGCTGAAATCGCTATTAATAACATGCTGCTCATCGAAACCCTGCGAACACAACTCGATGAAATTCAGATCAGTCGCGAAGCGCTGGCCCAAGCGCAGCGCCAACTTTTACGCTCGCGTGAAGATGAACGCGCCCGTCTGGCGCGTGATCTGCACGACAGCCCCATCCAGACGTTGGTAGGGTTGAATATACAATTAGGATTATTGCTTTCTACAAGTTCTCTTCCTCCAGTTGTAGGGGAGGGGCCCATTGGCCCCAGGGAAACCATCAGCGAAATGCGCGCCGAAGTGCGCGGCTTGCTGGGCGAATTGCGCCAAGTCTGCGCCGACCTGCGCCCGCCCATGCTGGATGCGTTGGGGTTAGGCGCAGCTTTGCGCGCCCACGCCGATGAGTGGGGCCAACAAAATAATATCCGCGTTCATTTTGATGCCCCGGAAGATATAACCCTGAGCAAGCTCCCCGACGAAGTGGCGGTGAATTTATTCCGGGTGGCGCAGGAAACCCTGGGGAATATCAGCAAACACGCCCGGGCCTCGTCTGTGAACATTCACCTGCGGGGAGACGAACATCAACTTCAACTCATCATCCACGACGATGGGCGCGGCTTCTCGAAGCCGCCCACACTCAACGGGCTCCCCTCCCAAAATCATTTTGGCTTGGTGGGGATGCGTGAGCGCATTGAATTGATTGGGGGCGATTGGTCGCTTGAATCGAAGCCAGGCGAAGGCACGCGCGTAGATGTAGCGTGGAAACACGCGTAAATCGTAATCTTCCAGTACCCTTGTACCGAGTCTGACACAAAAAAACAGTACCGCGCCCTGATGCAGGCGGCGCGGTATTTTGCTATGCTGTATTCACTATGACTAGCGTATTGATTGTAGACGACCAACCTGTATTTCGCCGCCAGCTTCGACAACTCCTAACCCACGCCGGGTTGGAAGTTGTCGCGGAGGCGGGCGACATCACCGAGGCCAAAGCGATGGTGTGCCAATTTCAGCCGGAAATTGCCGTAGTAGATGTGATGCTACCGGGTATCAGCGGGCTGGAAGGCACACCCCAACTCAAGGCTTTAGCCGGTCACCTGCGAGTAATTCTCGTCAGCGCATATCAAAACTTTGAGCAAGCTGCTGCGCAAGTCGGCGCAGATGATTTTATCCCCAAAGATGAGCTTGATTTAGAAACCGTCTTATTATGGAAAGGCACTTAGGAGGCTACCATGAACCCCAAAAAAGTACTTTTTACCCTGATGCTATTGGCCCTCGCCCTGGGGGTTACAGCCTGCATCCCCGAGGATTCGGCCCCACAACGGGCCTGGATTGATTACCCTATCGAGGGTGAGATTCTCGCGGTTGGCGAACCTGTCAGCGTGTTTTCGCACGGCTACGCGCGTGATGGTCTTGCCGAAGCGTTGCTCACGATCAACGGAGAAGCCTACCGCCGCGACAGTTACCCATCCTCCGGCACTGATTTTGACCAACTATACCAGGAATGGCGACCTGAGGCTCCCGGCATGTATACCTTGCAAGTCACCGTATACGATGTGAACGGCCTGGCCAGTCTTCCGGCTACGGTTTCTGTACAAGTTGGCGAAACCGCTGTGGAGGTTGTCGAAGTCATTGAAGAACTGCCCCCACCCACAGCCACCTTCACCCCCGAAATTTCGGAAACCCCCACTAACACGCCCGAAATCCCCCATACGCCTACATTTACGCCCACCAACACGCCTACCTTGCATCCACCCACGTGGACACCTACCCATACCAACACCCCCGTTCCAGCCGATACTGCGCCGCCGCCTGTCCCTGCGCCCGTAGTGCCCGCCAACAACCTCGAACTCTCCTGCAGGGCATCGCAAACTCTGGCCTGGACTCCCGTAAGTGATCCCAGCGGCATTGATGGCTACTTTGTGGAACTCGAAAAAGAAGTCACCACTGGCAATTGGCAAAATGCTGGCGAGTGGGGGCCGATCAGTGGAAAGCAAATTGATGTCGCCGTAGATTGCGGCTTGCGCTACCGCTGGGTGGTGCGCGCTCGCGATGGCGCTGGCAACTTCAGCGACTGGTCTGGCATTTCAAACTTCGCCATCCTTTTGGACTAAAAAAACACACCACAAAGACACAGAGAACACAGAGATTTTTGTATGGTTCAATAAAGTTCTCTCCGTGCTCATAAAACAACTCTGTGAACTCCGTGTCTCCGTGGTAAATCGCTTTCTGCAATTGCCAAACTCAATTACAAACTCACCAGGAGTCTGATATGAACGCAAATTACGCTCAAGCCCCTACATACCACCCGCCGAAACGGCGCAGCAAACTCCCCATTGTTGTCGCTATTCTCGGCACCCTCTGCGCTTTCACCGCCGTACTCGCCCTCGCCGGATACTACTTCTTCGTTCCCCAAGAAACCACCCTCCCTGTAGTGCTCATCCGCGAGCCTCAACATGGCGACCAATTTCTCGTCGGCGAGCGCGTGACCGTACGCGCCCTGGCGCGTGATGAAAATAACATCACCCGCATCGAATACTGGGCTGACGGGCAACTGCTCTACGCCCAAACCAGCAGCCTGCCCGGCGGGGTCTCCCCCTTGCCGCTGCTCACCAGTTGGCAGCCCACAACCCCTGGCGCACACACTTTAGTAGTGCGTGCTTTCAACAGCCAAAATCAACGCAGCCAGGCCAGCGTCGATGTGGAAGTGATCGAAATTCTCGACCAGGATAACGACAGCATCCCCGACGCCGAAGATACTTGCCCCGACCAACCCGGATTTTCCGCCACAGATGGCTGCCCGGATGCGGATGGGGATGGCGTGGCCGATGCCGAAGATGCCTGCCCCGATGAAGTCGGCGTGGCCGAAGCAGGTGGCTGCCCCGCAGCAGATGCGGACGACCTCGATGGGGATGGCGTACTCAACGCAGATGATGCCTGCCCCGAAGAGGGTGGCCCCGCCCCCTCGGCTGGCTGCCCTGACCGCGATGGCGACTTTGTCCACGACGCTATAGACGCCTGCCCCGACGAAGCCGGTAGCGGCGATGATGGCTGCCCGGTTCCGCCTGCCGCTGAACCCGCGGGTGATGGCGGCGCTCCGCTTCCCGATGGTGGCGTTCCAGTACCTGAAGGCGGCGATCCGGGCCTGGACATCCCCGACAGCGATAGCGATGGCGCCAGCGACGATATTGATCCCTGCCCGGATGAAGCTGGCCTGCCCGAACACGGCTACTGCCCCCCGCCCGAAGACCCGGCTCCCGAAGATGATGGCGGCGTACCCTTTGGCCCCATCCCTGACGGTGGCGTGGAAGAAACTGTCTATTCGGTTGAGTTTGATGCCCTGTCGTTCGAAGTCACCTCCGACGACTACGAATGGGTCTGGTGCTACGTACTGGCCGGAGACACCGGCTGGGAAAACTACCGCTTTGAACCCTCCGGCGTGCGACGCTGGAACCTGGAAGAGCAATTTGGCGGCGCGAACAGCCGCACTTTCTGGCTCGGAGAAGGCCAACAAATGCGAGTCAGCCTGCAATGCTGGGGCTGGCCGGGTTCGCCCCCATCGCATTATCTGGGCCTTCACCAGGCATCCTATGGCCCCGAAGATTGGCTCGGACAAGTACACACCATCCACTCTGAAGAAGGTGATGCCGGCCACGCCTTCACGGCTGAATACCGCCTGTGTTCGCCATCTTGTGATGAATCTGCTTTCCCACCGCCGCGCATCCACACCCAATACTTCTGGCTTGGACGCCAACAACTGGTCTGGGCTTGGGATGGCAATCTCGACGAAATCAGCGGCTATGCTGTCTATATCGATGGCGCGCGCACCCGCTTTGTCGATAAGAGTCGCAACTCCATCGTGATTGACGATTACCTGCCCGCGTGCGGCGAAACCCGCGAAATCCAGGTCACAGCCACCGACATCAGCGGAGGGTTTTCGGCTGAACGCGAGTCGCCACTAAGCAACACCTGGGTCATCGAAGGCGAACCCTGCCCATCCATTGCCCGCATCACATTCCAAACATTGCGCACTTACAATCTTCCTGAAGATTATGGCCGTGAATATTGCCAGGGTTTTACCGGCCCCATTGGCGGCTCTTTTTGGGCCACAGGCAGTGATGATGTCAGCTTGCGTCTGGATACTGCCTACCGCGCAATTTGGAATTACCTGGTAGGCGTCTGCCTCCAAGATAACTACGACCATCCCATTCCGATGCTTTTTGATGAATGCGGCGAAGAAGTTGTCATAGGCATGAGCGACCGAGATCGCTCACTCATCCATTGTCCGGCGACAAACGTCGTCGAAGTTCCTTTCGGCCCGGATGACGACCTCAGCTTTGGCGGATGGATCTATGAAACAGACCCCGATGGCATGTGGTTTAACCTTTTCTCCGGTGAAATCACCAGTCCTGCAGTCGCCGGATCGCGACAAATTAACAGCGAATATGTCATCAGCGATGAGCGCGGCTATATGGATCTGATTGTCACCATTGAAATCCTGCCATCCGGCCCGTAAACCGTTTTTTATCAGGAAGCCATGAAAGTAGGAAAAATTTCATGGCTTCCTGGTTTCCTTATGAGCTTGTCTACGAACAGGAGCAAACCATGCACAAACAACTTCGCTACGCCTTTATTGTAATTTTCCTGCTCAGTCTGCTGGCCTGCAACTTTACCAGCCTGAACGCTACCGAACCTCCGCCCGCAGCGCAGCCTGCCACGCAGCCCGCCGCTTCCTTCGACGCGCCAACTATGGCCTCTGCACCGCCGCAAACCCTGCCCGCAGACCTGATCCAGCCCGAAGACCTGGATTATCTGGGCGCTTTCCGCCTGCCAGCCGATGCCCCCGACGAAATCGGCTGGGCGTGGAGTAATTGGTCATCTGCATTAGCCTACTACCCCGAGGGCGATCCCGATGGTGCAAGCGATGGTTTCCCCGGTTCGCTCTTCGGCACCGGCCACGACTGGAATCAATTTGTGTCTGAAATCAGCATTCCTGCGCCGGTAATTTCCCCTACGAAAAATATAGAAGATTTGAATACCGCGGCAACCTTGCAGCCCTTTGCCGATATTCGCGGCGGCCTGTTTGATGATCTGGAACTACCGCGTGTTGGTCTGGCCTATCTGCCTGCACAGGGCGAACAAAGCGCAGGAAAACTCTATTTTGCGTGGGCGCCGCATCTCGATGAAGGCGCAACCAATCCATCACACGGATGGGCCTCTCTCGATCTCAGCAATCCGCAAACTGCGGGCGCCTGGCGAATCGCCGACTATGGCAATTACGTCACCGGCGATTATATCTTCCCGATCCCACAATATTGGGCCGATTCGTACACCGGCGGCATGTCGCTGGCGACCGGGCGCATGCGCGACGGTGGTCAGAGCGGGCAAGGTCCGGCGCTCTTTGCAATTGCTCCCTGGCAAAGCGGCAACCCGCCCACCGCAGGCAGCACGCTCCCGGCCACACCCTTGTTGTTGTATCAGGATGTTATTGTCGAAAATGGTATTACCCTGGACAATTATCATCATTCCGATGAATGGACCGGAGCAGCCTGGCTCGCAGCGGGTGAAAAGTCGGCCGTGATTTTTGTGGGCAACAAGGGTCTGGGTGAATATTGGTATGGCAACCCGGATGGCCCCTGCTTGGAGTGCGATGAACGCGGCTGGTGGAGTAGTGAATTTGTTGCCCAAATAGTATTCTACAATCCTGCCGATCTCGCCGCCGTAGCCCAGGGCACAATGGAATCCTGGGAGCCGCAACCCTACGCGGCGCTGAATATTGACGAATATCTCTACCACATCAAGGGCGTAATGCAAAAGCACCACGTCGCCGCGGCGGCTTTTGACCCCGACAACGGCCTGCTGTATATCGTCGAGCCATTGGCCGATGAAGAACGCTCCATTGTGCATGTCTGGCAGGTTCAACCTTGACACCTGCGCCAATTCGCAGATAATTGGACTCAACAACTAAAAAAGTAGGACAGGGTTAAATAACCTGTCCTACACCTTTAAAGGCAATGACGGAGAAAAGTACATCTGCAGAAACCCCCAGAGAGGCGCGGGCATAGGCTGAAACCCCCGCCGGGCCGAACCAGACCGAAGTTCCCTCCTGAGCCGCTCAGGGGAAAAGCGCCCATGCGCCAGTAGTCTGAGCCGTTATCCCAACGTTATACGGGAAGCCAATCGCCCGATCAGGGCCGTTGGAACCAAGTGGGTCGCGCTAGCGACCAACAAGGGTGGTACCGCGGGAAATCACTCCCGTCCCTTTTTGTGGGATGGGCGTTTTTATTTAATTTCGGAGGTGGAAGTTGCTCGACAAATTGGAACAAATCAGGCAGGATGCGCTGCGCGCACTTGCCGATACACAGGATGAAACATCCCTAGACCAGTGGCGGGTAGCCCATTTAGGGCGTAGTTCTGCCATTATGGATGTCTTCAAAAATATGGGCGCGCTCGCGAAAGAAGAACGCGGCCCAGTGGGACGCGCCGCCAATGAAGTCAAACAAGCCCTCGAGGCAGAACTGACTCAGAAAACGGCGACCCTCGCCGAGGCCGCGCTGACGCGCTCCCTCACCCAGGATAAGCTCGATGTCACTCTCCCGGGGCGCGCCATCCCACGCGGACGTTTGCATCCCGTCACCCAAACCCTGCGCGAAATTTACCGCGTCTTCGCCGATATGGGCTTCCAGGTCTATCTCTCGCGCGAAGTCGAGACGGATGAGTACAACTTCCAGTATCTCAACTTCCCGCCGCATCACCCGGCGCGCGAGATGCAAGACTCATTTTACGTTGAATCCGCCGACGAGCGCGGCGACAACCCCATGCTGATGCGCACGCACACCTCTGGCGGGCAAATTCACGCGATGCGCGAATATTCGGCAGAGAACCCTGAATACCCACCCCCTGTGCGTATTATTTTGCCGGGGATGTGTTACCGCAACGAGCAGGTCAGCACGCGTTACGAGAGCCAGTTCACCCAGGTGGAGGGGCTGGCCGTGGGCGAAGAGATTACCTTCAGCGATCTGAAAGGCACGCTGAGCGATTTTGCTCGCCGCATGTTCGGGCAAAATGTGCGCTCACGCTTCCGGGCTTCGCACTTCCCCTTCACCGAACCCAGCGCCGAGATGGATATTGAATGCTTCTTGTGCGGCGGCGAAGGCTGCGGCGTGTGCAAACATTCCGGCTGGCTGGAGATTTTGGGCTGCGGCATGGTACACCCCACCGTACTCACCAACGGCGGCTACGACCCTGAACAATATACCGGTTTCGCCTTCGGCATGGGGCCAGAACGCATCACCATGCTGCGCCATCATATTGAAGATATTCGCTATTTCTGGGCGAATGATATGCGTTTCTTGGAGCAATTTTAGGGATTTCACCACAAAGGCACTAAGGCACAAAGAATTTCAAATCTTTTCTTAGCTGGACTTTATCCATTTGCACATTAACAAAAGCAGGGTAAGCTAGGACATTTC
>JABGRQ010000170.1 GCA_018648225.1 Chloroflexota bacterium | reverse complement strand
GCTAACGGCGAGAAATCCCTGCGTTTTGGCATAAATTTATACCTACGCAGTTGAAAAATTCCGTTTCTTCACAGGGATTCCTCCCTCCGGTCGGAATGACATAGGCGGGTGGTTCAAAAAAAGTTTACACATTTTTGAACCACCCTGTGAAAAAACTTGAAAAAGATGTGTGAGTGCGCTATACCTCCCACACATCTTTTTCTGATAGTATCAAGTCTAATCGAGTGCCATAGAACTGTCAACTTGAGGGCAGATGGCCAGATGGCTACAGATCGTTGATCTGTGTTTGTAAACGGCTCAATCCGATCTGGATCACCTGTAATGTTTCTTGTACGTCTGTATTTTTATTGCGCTCGGCCCTTACAAAACGAGTATAGGGGGCCACAGTATCGTTGATATGCTGGAGGCTGCGTTCGATTTCTTTGTTGAAATGACCTCGCAGGGCTTTGGTCAGTTGATGGCGCATATCAGCTACTTTGGTGCGCATCTCTTTTTTGGCTTTGTTGCGCCGGGCAGGGATGATGAATAACCCCAACGCGGCCACCAATCCGGCCAGCAGAATACCAGTTACGTCGGCAGCCAAAGTTGTTGCAATCGCCGCAATTACGGCACCCAGGCCAACCGCTCCAATTTGTAATGCAGCCGTTGCCGCCACCGCGTTTTGCGCGCCTTGCGCCATATGTTGAGCTTCTTTCGTTTTATCGTATGAATCTACCACCCGGCGCGCTTCTTGACCAATGCCTTCGATCAGCCGTTCGCGGTCGTAATGGAAATTGCCCGCGCCATCGCCGCCAACAATACGGTCTTTGTGCTTGCGCCGACGGTCAGCAATATGCTCGGTGACGGCTTGCCACTGGCGCAGGTCGGCATCAACGCTCCAGTCGATCATCTCGGCAGTCTTTTTCTCAATGCGCTGTGGTACATCGCCGACAACTTGCACTTCAAATTCGCGCTGGATGCGCTCTTTCTTGATCAAATCGAATACACGCCCCAGGCGCATGGTTTCATCGAAATAGGCTTCGCCGCGTTGTTCCATTTCGTAGAGTACATTATCTACATCTGACAGGCGGAAGTCGAAGTCGCGCAGCATATCAGCGCGGTATTCGTCAAGTTGCGTTTCAACATCTTCCAGCATCTGGAAATCATCTTGCAGCAACTCCATGCGTTCGCTGATCGTTTTGAGATAGCGTTCGGTGAGGTGCTTGCCAACCCCCAACGGATTGAGGAATTTCAGGCGCAAGCGGCTGCCCTCATCCAGCGTATCGTGGATGAATTTCTCCAGTGGCTCGAAACGGCTTTCAATCCATAAATGGGGTTCTCCCTGTTTGGCCTGTAAAGCCTTGCGGGCGCTGATCGGGTAGATATCGGGCGTGATCCCCAGTAGCAGGCGCGCGTTCTCGCTCAGGAAATCCTGAATTTGGGCTAAATCATCGTCATTTTGCAGAATATCAATCTTGTTGATGATGATGACAACTTTTTTACCCCAATCGCGAATCTTCTCAAGGAACAAGCGCTCGCTCTCGGTGAAAGGCCGATCCGCGGAAGTGATGAACAACACCAGATCGGAGCGGGGCACAAATTTAGATGTGATATTCTCGTGTTCACGGATGATGGCATTTGTGCCGGGTGTGTCGACAATGCTGATTTCGTTCAGGAAATCCACCGGCGCAGTCAAAATATGCAGGTGATCATCAACGATCTGGCGATCTTGATTTTCCCCGTAGCGTAACACATTGACCTGAGTCGTGGTGGGGGTAACACCTTCTTTGAGAATACGCGTTCCTAACAGGGCATTGATAAAGGCGCTTTTACCGGCGTTGAATTCGCCCACAATAACCAGCAGAAAGAAATCATCCAATTGTTGAATCGATTCTTCCAGCGCAGTTTGATCTTCGATAGGTGCGTTCATATTTGCCAGCGTCACGCGCAAATCGCGTAACAAATTGCGTTCTTCTTTAAGTAGCGTATCTTGTTGCTTTGATAGAATTTGCATGGATAAATACCTTTACCTATCGCATATGCTTGTTGAGCAAAGGGAGATAAAAAGAACGGTATCTCAACACTTTGCTGAATGGTTTTGAACATACAGAATCAGTTGGGTCTATTGGCAACCCTCATTGGGGATCCCAGAGACCCGACAGGTTATTATAGCATCACCCGTTTGAACCATGATATACTATTGCCGCCTAAGGATTCAGGCAATTCGTTATATCATCTATGCATGCACTGAATAAAATGAGGAGTTTTCTGAATGGAACTTCAAACAACATCCTATAAGCGCTGTGATGTGCTCAAAGCTACTGGCCGTATTGACAGTCAAACCGCTCCAGCGTTGGAGCAAGCGTTTAATGCCATTGTTGATGATGGCAAGTCAGGTATTGTTTTTGATATGTCTGCGGTTGATTTCATATCCAGCCGTGGTTTGTGGGTACTGCTCGAAACGCAGAAAGCTTGTAAAAAGGAAGGCGGCAAATTAGCGCTGGTCAATGTGGCAGAAGAAATGATGGAATCTCTCGATTTGGCTGGCGTCAAACATTTTGTCGAAATCTACGCCGATCTTACAGCTGCCGTGGGCAGTTTCTAACTTGATCGCATTTTTGAATTAAAGGGCGGGGATGCAAGCTTGCGCCTCGCTCTTTTTATTCCCAGTAGCAGGTAATCTTCCCGATGCCAACGCGCAAATTTATCGGGCGTTATGAAAATCTGGCTGCAATTGGAAAATTTGTCAGCCGAATAGCCCAAAAAGCAGGCTTGGACGCGGCACAGGTTTATGCTGTGCGATTGGCCGTGGACGAAGCCTGTACCAATATTATTGAGCATGGCTATGGTAGCGAAGAACTGGGGGAAATCGAGTGCGCCTGCGATATTACGCCTAGCGGTGTTACGGTGCAATTACGCGATTGGAGCGCAGGGTTCAGCCCCGAAGATATTCCACCCCCAAATTATGCTGTGCCGTTAGAGCAATTGAAGCCACGTGGCGCGGGTTTGTATCTGATGCGCCAAATGATGGATGATGTGCAATTTCACTTTGATGCGGTTGGGGGCAACCTGCTAACGATGAAAAAGCACAAAACCGCTTCGCGCTAGAGCCACTTGCCCAATTTGGGATGCCGAATTTTAGCTCCCATCCACAGCCGTGTTGCCATAAACAAAATCACCATCATTGCCAGCAGCATAGCGGTGGCTGTACCTGTTGAAAAAATGCCATAATGCCCTTGCCATGTATGCCCCGTAATCGCGCCGAAAAAGTAGAATAGACGGTATCCAATCAGATGGTGAAGAACATACAGAAAGAGCGTTTCTTTTCCCAGAGTCCTCAGCCAACTGCTTAGTTTCAAGCCCCAGTCGATGCTTGATAGAAAATAGAGAAACGCGCTGCCTCACGCAATTATGGCTAAGTTGAAGAAGATATGCGCGGTAAATGGATAGCGATAGCCCCAATCCAGTGGAATCAGCGCCGCGGCGACCGCCAACCCCAGGCCGGTTGGCAGCATTAGCAAGGCCATGCGGTTCAACCGAGCGGGTTGATCCTGCCAATCGAGCAATCTCCGCCCCCAAAGGATGCCTGTTGGGATGAAAAACAACCAGGGCAAGAGCGGAAAATAAGCGATCGGGGGATTGCCATTTAGTATGGTTCCCATGTAACCAGGGAGAGAAATAGCATCGCCATTCTGACCGATCCATAGCAACCCGATGGTTACACAGGCCAATACCCAATCTGCCCCCCACAAGACCAACGGAGCACAGATCATCATTCCCAGACCAATGCATTGCAGCACATCAAATGCAAAAATAGCTTGCCAATTATTGCCGTTGAAAAATACAAGGAAATTGGTGATAAACCCCCATAAAAAAACCACGCCGCCTCGTTGTGCCAAAAACCAAAATGTCTGCCGGGTGGAAATCTGTTGGGGCGCGCGTTTGGCGCTGGCAAGCACCAACGAAACCCCCACCAGCACCAGAAACGTTGGCGCCGCCAATGTGCCAATAAATTCCGTTGTACGTCCCCATTTGCCTAGATTATCAGCCTCGGTCAGCCACCAATCATAGGCGTGGTCTACGACCATGCACAATAACGCCGCGCCGCGCAGGGCGTCAAGAAAGGCGAAGCGCCGGAGTGTAGCTTGTTTGGGCTGGCTGGCTACGTTTGCGGTCATTCATTATCGCGCAGTAATACCATTAGCGTAATATCGTCCTGGGGTGCAATTTCGCCCAGAAAATCGTATACGGCATCCAGAATTTCTTTTTGAATCCCCTCTGCGGATTGCTGGAGATTGGCGCGCGCGATAGCTTCAAGAGCGTCGCGTTTGAAAAGTTCCTTGTGCGTATTCTGGGCTTCGGGAATGCCATCGGTATACAAGACTAATACATCGCCAGGGAAAATTTCTACAGTATTGTGTTCCCAGGTGGCTTCTTCATCAATGCCGATGGGCAGCCCGGTTTTTTGGAGTAATTCAGTGTTTCCTTCATCGTGAGCGCGCAACAGCAGCGGCGGATTGTGCCCGGCATTGGCGTAGGTCAGCGTGCCGTTTTGTGGATCAAGGATTCCGTAGAAAGCGGTCACAAACAGGTTGGCGCGCGTGTCTTTGAGAATGCGTTCATTTGTGGCGAAGAAAACCACATCGGGTTGTAACTCGAATTCGGTGGCATACGTGCGGATCAGCGTGCGACTCAGGGCCATGTACAGCGCCGGGCCGATGCCCTTATCGAGCACATCGGCCAGCACAATCCCTACGCGCCCGCCTTCAAGAGGAATGACATCGAAGAAATCGCCCGATGTTTCCCCGGCAGGCGCTAACGTAACCGAAAGCTGCCAGCCTGGCATTTTGGGGAAAACGCTGGGCAACAGGCTGGATTGAATTTGCCCGGCTAGTTTAAGTTCTTCGCGCACGCGCTGATATTCCAGCGTTTGCTCATACACTCTGGCCTGGTTGATCGCCGAGGCAATTTGCGCGCCTAAAGCCTGCACTGCCGGGCAGAGATTTTGCAGCGCCTGACGATCCCAGGGTTGAGCCAGCGCATAGAGTTCCAGGTACACCCCCCCAAAGGTTTGTCCCGATTCCCCTTCCTTGATCGGGGAGAGAACCATCGGGTTATGGGAGTCGAAGCTATTTTGCCAGGGCAGTTCATCCTGCGCCTGGAAAATTTGCCCCTGTTCTTGATCGAGCAGCCAAGGCCAGATCGCATCCAGATCGGGCTGCCAATCCAGCGGATATTTGACCAGCGTATCTTCCGGGAAAATCCAGATCGCATAGCGCCCCGCCGGGAACATATTTGGAATATGGGCTTCAAGTATGGCAGGCAGATTTTCGGTATGGGGTGGCGCATCGATAATGGCGCGCCCCAGCCGCTCCAGGTGTTCCAGCATACGCGATTGCTGGCGGCTGCTTTCCCCAGACCAGCTTAATTGCCGCGTCAGATAGGCCACAATTAACATTCCGCTGACGAAAAACAGATAAACGGGGATGCCGCCTTCGGCGTATAAACCGGCGGCCAGGATGGCAAAAGGATGCGCCATGTGTGGCAATCCCATGGCCAGGAAGAAAAATTTCAACACAGGGTTGATCTGGTCGGAGCCAGCCAAAACACGCTGCGACCAAACTCCATAGAGCAGGTATCCGCTCCACAGCAAAATTAGCAGGGCAAAATTGAGCGCCAACAGCCCGAAAGCGCGGCTCACGGTGTCGGTGGAGAGCGGGGAAAGTGGGTACGTGCCACCGATAGCGATGTAGATGGTGAGCGCAGTCAACGAGACAAGGGTGTTTCCGGCAATATTGATCGCCAGATTGCGGTATTGGCTCCAGCGGGCGGTGTCCGAAACGGCATTGCGCCAATTGCTCCAGAACTCGAAGAGCGTTCCCAATATTGCCAGCCAGAGCAACGTGGGGCCAAAGAGCAGAATGCCCGACCATAAAATGATGCCCGCCAGTGACCCATCGGAACTGCCGTAACGATTGGCGCGTAACTCTACTATCAAGAAAAAGCGCAGATAATTGAAGATGAAAAATAATACCGCTTGTAATACAATTTCCGCGCTATGAGCACGCCAAAGTTGCCAATCGCTGATCCGAATGAGCCAGATGATTCCGGCGATTGCCAGCGGAGCGGCATATAAGAATGAAATCAGGTCGCCGACGGCAACAACCTGGCGCTCGATTTGCATGGCGTTGATTTCGGGGCGCAAGATGCGGGCAACGGCCAGCAAGAGTTTATAGCGTTTCGGGATGGTAGCACGCGGCTTGAAGAACATAGGGATATTATACCGATGTAATTGACGTTCCCAGTAAATCCCCAGACAATGCTGATTGCACACTGCCGGGATGCGTGCCGCTAAAGATCGAAATTTCCAGCCCCTGGTTTTTACCGGCCAGCGCGAGCATTGATTCTACTTTGCCCGCCATGCCGCCGGTCACATCGGTAGCCGCTGAGCCGCCCAACGCCGATGCAATGCCGGCCCAATTTTTAGGTGTGATCTTAGGGATGAGTTGCGTGCATTGAGGATAATCGCTCCACACCCCGGCATCCAGCCCGGCCAGCAGGATGCGCTCCGGGCGGAGTTCGCTGGCTAAATGTGTGAAAATATCTTCGGTGGAAAGGATCGTGCCCCCCAGGATTTCATCGAAAACGACATCGCCATTGACCACGGGGAGCAAGCCTGCCCCCAAAGCGGCGCGCAGCGGACTTAAGTTCCAGTGGGCGACGGTTCCCCGGCGCGTGGTGACCGCCCCCGAGGGGGGGAAACTCATCGCAGGCAACCCGGCTTGATGCAGCGCGTCTATCACAATGCGATTCAGCATGACCGCCTCATGCCACACTTCGGTGAAACCGCGCCAACCTTCAGCCGAGTCCACGCCCTGGCGGGTTCCGTGACGTTTGGCGGGCACGTGTCCAAACGAGCCAGAGCCGTGCCCAAGAATCAAGCGCAAATTCGGATCCGCAGCCAACGCGGCGCGGATTTCATCGGCCAACCGCGCAATCACATCCAGCCGTGGTGTGCGTGGCTGCTTTTTGTCGGTGATTAACGACCCGCCGAGCTTCAGGAAGATGAGTTCAGACATGGGCTGATTGTAGTGGATGGGGTATGGGGGGTCAAGATGTAACTAAAGTGACAGTCACCTTTGCTTCCTGCGCTCCGTTTGGAAGTGCTCCGCGAAGGTGATGGTCACTTCAGTTGCAGATACGCGTGTACAAAGACTTGATAAGCCTCAGGGCTTTCGAAGTTTTTCCGAATGAATGCCGCATCTATCAGCGCTCCATTCCGTTTGCCAAGCCACTCTAAGTAGTTCGAATAAGGCCAGTTTTCAGGGTGTTCTACAAAGCCGTCTTTGACCGGATTGGCATGAATATACCGGCAAAGATGTAATAAATGGGCCTCATTATCTACTAATTTGGCCTGATAACGCCGCTCGAAAAGTGTGCCGCTGTGCCCGTAACGTTTGTTGTAGGCCTTGGTATATCCATTGAATATGCGTTGAACGAGTAAGCCTGCGGCGTATTCACCCTTTTGATGTACCAGAAAATGGTAATGATTGGGCATCAGGCAATATGCAATGATCGAAAGCTGAAGTGCTTTGCTATAGTGTTTGGCTTTGCGTAGCACATAAAGGTAATTGGTTTTTTCGTGAAAGAGGGGCGCCTTTTGCACGCCGCGATTGTAGATGTGATAATACGCGCCGGGCTGCCAAACAAGTGTGTCTTTACGGGCGTGGGGCATGGTGATTTCCGGCGTTAAGGTGACAGTCATCCTACTTCCGGCGCTCAGTCCGAAAGCCCTTCGGAAGATGACTGTCACCCGCTCCTGCTTGCCGATCTACGCCTTCTCAAATTCAATGGTTTCCAACACCTGCTTGAACTCTTTGCCCGGCGTGAAGCGCGGCAGCACGTTGAGAATATCATTTGTCGTAACCGCTTCGGGCGTGTCGGAGCCTTGGGTTTTGATGCGCAGCCAAAACGAGCCGAAATCGCCAAGACGCACCACGTTACCCGCAGCCAACTCTTGGGGCAGCACGGCCAGCAGCCCTTCCAGCACGGCCATTGTATCCACCGTGCTGACGGTAGAAATCTCGGCGATGCGTTTGGATAGAGTACGTAATTTTACGTTGCCGCTTTTGACAATCGAAGGGTAATACTTGGGCGCAGCTTCAGGATCGCCGGGCTTTTTGCGGGATATAGAATTATATTTGACGCTCATGAAATGACCTCCTGGGGGGGCAATAGGTGACAGTCACTTTGCGCAGCACTTCCGAGCGGAGTGTTGGAAGAAAAGTGACCGTCACCTACCATAGCTGGTTTTCGGGGGGATATTGGATATTCTCTCCTTTGAAACCAATAATTGAGTAGGATGTTGCAATTATACAGCAAGTTTTATGCGAGTATCAGAGACATTTGTACTTTATTCCCAGCGCGACGAAACAGCACAGCGCTTGAAAGCTCTGCCCGGAGAGTTGCAATCCTCCGGGCGGAGAAAAAAATCGACCGGGCGGACGATTTACTTTCCGTCCGTTAGGTGACAGTCACTTTTGTGAAGTGACTGTCACCTAAATGCGTCAAAAGCTTGCCCATATCCTTGCCCTGTCATATAATGTTGCGCAATTGCACTCATCATCACAGATACCCACTTCGCTGCCCTGACACCTGATGCCTATCACATCCAACGGAGGATAAGATGTCGCCAAACACTCACTCACGCGTAGATTTCGCTCACCCGGGGGGAAGAGCATGAAAGCGCCGCATCGATTCATCATCATTACCATATTGCTGCTGGCATTCAGTTTGCTGTTTAGCCCGCAGCCAGCCCGCGCTCATTTGGACTATAAACACTATATTCCCCCTCAGGCCAATTTTCACAATTCAAGTGGAGCTCATTACCTATTTCTCTCTACGCCATCAACCACTGATGTGACAGTAACTGTGGAATGGGGAGATGGCTCACCAGTTGGAGGGGGCACATATACCGTGCGAAACAACTCACCACAGCAAATTCTAGTTAATGGCAACCTTCTAGATGGTGACACAAGCCTAAATCAAATTACTACAGCAGGCTTAATTATTTCTGCCGATGCGCTAATTTATGCGAATATACGCCATCAGGTTGCATCCCAAGGAGCTTCGTTAACTGCTAAAGGTTACGCAGCTTTGGGGACTCGCTTTCGGGTTGGGTTAATGCGAAGCGTTGATTCTTCATCAAACTCAAGCTGTGGAAATTTTATTTCCGTCATGGCATCCGAGGATAACACCACTGTAAATTTTAGCGATATCAAACAAGGTGTCATATTCCAAGGTACGAGTTCATCTGGTTCTCCACAGACAACCGATTCGTTCAACGTGATTTTGGATGCTGGAGAATCTTATACTTTTGTTTCGCCAAAAGTGGCGTAATTGACTAAAAAAGAACCGCAAAAGAGC
>JABGRQ010000169.1 GCA_018648225.1 Chloroflexota bacterium | reverse complement strand
ATCGGGCGTGGGCACGTTGATTCTCTACTTCGTGCTGGCCGGGTTCGATCAGATCGTCCCCTGTGGGGGTGGCTTGCCCCGTGTGGTAGTTGGTTTGTGGGGGATGGGCGCAGTAATGATGACCTATTTTGGCACGCGCGATTATCAGAACGTCCCGCGGATCGTCGCTGCCCCCCAGGTGGTAGCTAATGTAGATGTACGGGAATCAACCCCGGAGGAGGAAGCTGAACCACTCCCCGATGACGGGCTTACCCCCGAAGATTAGGAAATACATCCCTAACAAAAAAGGCGAGTTGCTTTGCAACCCGCCTTTTTTGTTAGGCTAAAATGTCATCAAAAATCCCAGGCACAAAAACGCTTGCCCGACATGATAGGTTGCCATCACACGAAAATTGCGCCAAGGCAATGGTTCTACAAAGCGATCCCACGCCAGCCAGGTATCCGAGAGTGAAAACAGCAGCGCGCCTCCGCTGGCAAATAGCGCCCGGTAGGTTTCAAAGGAATTACTGGTCAGGGTGTTCAGCGCCATAATTAGCATAACCGAGATTGTACTGGTGTAAATAAGTACAGGGATTTTTAACTTTTGATTACCTCTATGCTCTAACGCTCTGGTGATTTGCCGATAGATTTGATTTGCGGTTACGCTCACCATGCTCACGACGATGATTAGGGGGGCATTCAATGTGAATGTGCTGACGGCCGCGAAACTGATGATATAGGCCACATGTCCCAACAAGAATGCGACCAAGCCGGGAGTGAAGAAATTGCCGGGCAGCATGAGCAAAATATCGCCCACTAGCGAGAAGAGCAGCGCGCCGATTAGCCAATTGAAGCGGCCATCGGAGGCTATCAGGTAAGGGCGCAACCGCCAGACATAGGCCATAATTGCCAGTATGACAGCGGGCTTGGTGAGATAAACCAGCCATTTCCATTTTTTTGTGGCGGCAATCCAGTTTACGATCGCAATATAGAGCGCAATGTAGAGGAAGCGATATTTCATACTTACTCCCAGCGCTGAAAACCAAATTGACGTAACATCTTTTCGTTATTGCGCCAGTTGGGGCGCACCTTGATGCGCAGTTGTAGGTAGACATTGCCGCCGGTCATGCTGGAAATTTGGGTGCGCGCATGTGAGCCGATGCGCTTGAGCATTTTGCCGTTTTGCCCAATGACGATGCCTTTTTGTGAATCGCGCTCTACAAAAAGAGTCGCACGGATATAGACAAGCTCTTCGGTGCGCTGGGTATATTCGTCAATGCGCACTGCAATGGCGTGAGGAACTTCGTCGCGCAGGTGAATCAGGCTGGCGGCGCGGATCAGGTCGGCGGCAATTTCGCGCTCGTAGAGATTGGTAATTTGGTCAGGTGGATAGTATGGCGGCCCTATGGGCAGATTGAGGGTGAGTTGCTCTACGAGTTGTTCGAGGCCGCGGCCGCGGGTGGCTGAGATGTGGCAGATTTCAGCCTCGGGGAG
Source organism: Chloroflexota bacterium (assembly GCA_018648225.1). NCBI lineage: Bacteria > Bacillati > Chloroflexota > Chloroflexota bacterium. The sequence goes on along the minus strand of JABGRQ010000169.1, from coordinate 8,040 downwards.
TAGCTCTGCATAGGCTGCCGCGCTTGGGGCTACATCCCCTGCTTCCACACGGTCAATTTTGTTCAGGGCCAGGATCACCTTTGGGGCTTGTTTCAGTTCATCCAGCAAATTAAGTAAAATCCGGTCTTCTTCATGAGGCGGCATCTGGCTGATGTCCACCACAAATAGAATCAGGTTGGTGTCATCGAGCGCATCAGCGGCTTCTTCATTCATATATTTACCCAATTTGTGATGCGGGTTGTGCAGGCCGGGCGTATCGACAAAGACGATCTGGGCGGTATCTGTGGTGAAGATGCCGAGTTGTTGCTTGCGAGTGGTTTGTGGCTTTGGCGAAACTGCGGCAATTTTTTGCCCGATCAGCGCGTTGATCAGGGTAGATTTGCCCACGTTGGGGCGTCCCATGACGGCTACAAAGCCAGTGCGAAATTCAATTGGTGAGTTTGGGTGCATAGTTTCCTTTAGTTTTTTTTCTCATTGGTGAGCGGGGCCTATTATACCTTGTGAAGCACAAAGTTTTCTTGGCTTTTTTGCTGCGCTGGCACTCGCTGCGGGTTTTTCAGGGTAATTCCCAAAATACTGAATCTTCTTCTTGACGTTTGGCGGGACATCCGATTATAATCACACCCTTGATTCAGGCCCCGCGTATGATTTATATTTTGGCCGTACAGGTTATCTTTTAAACCGCACATTGCCCTGGCTCACATAAACAGCCAGGGCATTCTGTCGCGTGGTTTGTCATGGATAAGTCCGCTCTAGTCAACGGTTGATGCAGGAGAGTTTTTATATGGCACAGCTTCCACCCTCAAAAACTTATGCTCGTATTGATGTGCGTTTTGGATTGCCCAATTTGATCGAAGTTCAGTTGGAATCATTCGAGCGTTTGAAGAGCGAAAGACTGGCTGATTTGTTTCACGAGGTTTCCCCTATCGAATCGTATAGTGGGGATATGCGCTTGTATTTTCCAAGCCGTTCCCCTGAGTCGGAAGAGTGGGGGTTAACCTATTGGTTTGAAGAGCCAAAATATAATGTGGATGAGTGTATTGAGCGTGATTTGACATACGCGTCTCCATTATATGTGTCGGTGCTTCTGGCCGGCCCCGCGATTCCCGAGCCAATTAAGCAAGATATTTTCTTGGGCGAATTCCCCGAGATGACGGATAAGGGCACATTTATTATTAATGGCACCGAGCGTGTTGTTGTTACCCAGTTGATCCGTTCACCAGGTGTTTATTTCGAAGCTGAAACCGACCGCACGACAGGGCGCCGTCTGGCAAATTCAAAGATGATTCCCGATCGCGGCGCCTGGATGGAATTTGGCACGCGTAAGAGTGATTATCTGACGTTGAAATTCAACCGCCGCCGCACGATCCCGGTTACCATTTTCTTGCGGGCTTTGGCTACCGTTGATGATGGTTTGGGTAATAATGCCATTGTCGAAGGCTCCGATGAAGAATTGCTGCGCCTCTTTGAAGATGTAGATAACAATCCCGACCGGATGTTTATCCCTGCTACCCTGGCGCAAGAGCCGGAGTGGGATTTGTCGGATGGGCACACGATTGCTGAAGCAGCCTTGTTAGAGTTCTTCCGCCGGATGCGCCCTGGCGACCCGGCCACACTTGAAAATGCGCGCGAGTTTTTGGAAGAGCAACTTTTCCAGCATCGCCGTTACGATCTTAAACGCGTTGGGCGCTACAAACTCAATCAGAAACTGGATTTGCACCAATTGGTGCCGATTGAGCACCGCACCATAACCAAGTGGGATGTAGTGCGTTTGGTGCGCCATATGATTACCATCAATAATGGCGTTGAACATGCCGATGATATTGACCATTTGGGAAATCGGCGCACGAAAACCAGCGGAGAATTAATCCAGAATAAACTGCGTATTGGCTTGCGCCGCATGGAGCGCGTGGTTAAAGAGCGTATGTCTATTCGCGATAAGGATAATCTCACGCCGGTCAGCCTTGTCAATGTTCGTCCGGTTGTAGCGGCTTTGCGCGAATTCTTTGGTTCAAGCCAACTCTCCCAATTCATGGACCAAACCAATCCTCTGGCCGAGTTGCGCCATAAACGCACGCTTTCGGCGCTTGGGCCGGGCGGTTTGCGTCGTGAGCGCGCCGGTTTCGATGTGCGCGACGTGCATCAATCACACTATGGGCGAATTTGTCCCATCGAAACGCCAGAAGGTCCCAATATTGGTCTAATCGGACGTTTCGCTTCCTTTGCGAAAGTTAATGAATACGGCTTTATTGAAACGCCCTATCGGCGTGTATTGAAGGCTTTACCCCCGGATAGTCCGCATTTGGTGGACCGTTCCGTGCGTGACGATGTGGTAGATCCCAAAACCGAGAAAGTAGTTGTTGCCAAAGGAACACGCATTACAGAAGACCTAGCAAAGAAAATTACCAAGTTAAAGATCAAAGAAGTGCTGATTGTTCCCTTTGTAACCGATGACTACAGTTATCTTTCGGCAGATACGGAAGATAAATTTGTCATTGCGCAAGCGAATTCACCGCTCAATGAATATAGTGAATTTGTGCGCGGGCGTGCATCTTCACGGCACCGCACTACGTTCATCTTTTCGCCCGCCGATAATATTGATTATATGGATGTTGCTCCACATCAAATTGTGGGCATCAGCGCTGCGCTGATCCCCTTCCTGGAGCATGATGATGCCAACCGCGCCCTGATGGGTTCAAACATGATGGCTCAGGCTGTGCCTCTGCTGCGTCCGCAAGTGCCGCGTGTCTCGACGGGCATGGAATACTTCGCCGCGATTGATTCCGGGCAGGTTGTTGTTGCCCAGGAAGATGGCGAAATTGTTTCGGTGACCGGTGGGCGTGTTGTTGTTCGCTACAAAGATGGCGAACATGTCTACAGTATGCGAAAATATCAGCGTTCTAACCAGAGCACCTGTGTCGATCAGCGTCCGGCAGTGACCAAAGGCCAAATCGTTAAAAAGGGTGATGTAATTGCCGATTCGTCATCTACTGTAGATGGGAATCTGGCGTTGGGTCAGAATGCGCTGGTCGCTTTCCTCTCCTGGGAGGGTGCAAACTACGAGGATGCCATCGTCATCTCGGAGCGCCTCGTTCAGGAAGATCGCTTCACTTCCGTACATGTTGAAAAATATGAAGTTGAGGCGCGTGATACCCGTCTGGGCCCTGAAGAGATTACCCGCGATATTCCTAATGTTGGCGAAACCGCCATCAAAGACCTGGATGAAGAAGGTATTGTGCGCATTGGCGCTGAGGTAGGCCCTAACGATATCCTCGTTGGCAAGATTTCTCCCAAAGGCGAGAAAGAACTCACCCCGGAAGAGCGTTTGCTGCGGGCGATCTTTGGCGAAAAATCACGCGATGTGAAAGACACTTCGCTGCGGATGCCGCATGGCGCTCGCGGAAAAATTGTGGATGTAAAGGTCTTCTCGCGCGATGACGGCGTTGAGCTTTCTTCGGGTGTAGAAACAATGGTGCGTGTTTCGGTGGCGCAACAACGCAAACTGGCTTCGGGCGATAAATTGGCTGGGCGGCATGGTAATAAAGGGGTGGTTTCAGTGATCGTGCCTCAAGCGGATATGCCTTTCCTCGAAGATGGTACTCCGGTTGATATTATTCTCAATCCTACTGGTGTTCCGGGGCGCATGAACCTGGGGCAAGTTTTAGAAGTTCATCTGGGATGGGCAGCGCGCCGTTTAGGCTTCCGCGCCCTAACACCGGTGTTTGACGGTGCCCGTGAGTACGAAATCGAAGCCGAGTTGGCGCGTGCGTGGATGGTTGATCGTGCCTGGAAAGAGGTTGCTGAGCGCGCCTGGGCTTGGATCGACGAACAAGGGTACGACCCCATTGGCATTGATGATGACAGCCACGTTCGCCGCCTTTATATGGAAATGTGGTTGGGTGAATTAGATTATGATGTCTACCGCCTGATCTCTGACGAAACTTACGCGCGGCGTTCGGTCGTCCGCGAGTGGCTGCGTGAAAACGGCTTTAATCCCGATGGAATTCTATCCTTCGAGAATCAGGAAGTTGCCATTGTCGACCGCGACGACCAGGATGAGCGAGCTGTTATTGCTTGTTTGCGTCTGTGGCTTATGGATCGCGGCGTAGATGCTACAAATATTAATAATGAAGATTTGCGCCCGTTGGTAGGCGAACAAATGCTTAAGAGCAATCTTCCCTCGCCTATTGTTGGGAAGCAGGTGTTGCGTGATGGGAAAACCGGCCAGCCCTTTGACCGCCCTGTTACGGTTGGTATCATGTCTATTCTGAAATTACACCACCTGGTGGAAGATAAAGTTCATGCTCGTTCTACCGGACCGTACAGCCTGGTATCCCAGCAGCCGCTGGGCGGTAAGGCGCAATTCGGGGGGCAGCGTTTTGGGGAGATGGAAGTGTGGGCACTGGAAGCCTATGGTGCCGCTTACACACTTCAAGAGATGCTTACTGTCAAATCAGACGATGTGGTTGGTCGCGTGAAAGCCTACGAATCCATTGTGAAGGGTGAGCCAATGGAAGACCCCAGCATTCCCGCATCCTTCCAGGTTTTGGTCAAAGAACTTCAGAGTCTTGGCCTGGCTGTCGAAGCCATCACCGATGAAGGCAAGGTCGTGCGCTTTGGCAAAGAAGATACGCAGAAAAAACGCCCCAAATTAAGCACAGGTTTACTAGGCTTGGGCGAAAACTATTGACGCTGAATATCCGCTGTGATAAAATCACCGGTCGTTGTCCAATTCAGAAGGACGGGCTACTAACCCCTGTCCGCTTAACAGAGAAAAAGTATTCGACGCGAGGCCATCATTGCACAAGCGATGGCCTCCGTTGCTGAATTAGAAGAAATTGTTCGAAAGAGTTTTGTCTGGAGGCAAACGTGCCCACAATTAATCAATTGGTTCGTAATGGACGAAAATCAAAGCAGGTAAAGAGTAAAGCCCCCGCTCTTCAATATACGTTTAATTCGTATGATCAGCGCCGTGTTCGCCAGCCGAAGGGCGCTCCTCAGAAACGCGGTGTATGTACGAATGTGCGTACCATGACTCCGAAAAAACCGAACTCCGCGCTGCGGAAAATTGCGCGTGTGCGCCTCACAAATATGCTTGAGGTAACCGCTTATATTCCGGGTGAGGGGCACAACTTGCAAGAGCACTCCATCGTTCTGGTTCGTGGAGGCCGTGTAAAAGATTTACCTGGTGTGCGTTACCATATTGTGCGCGGCACACTTGACTCCACCGGGGTTGACGATCGCAAGCAGAGCCGTTCAAAATACGGTACCAAGAAGCGATAATATGAATTGATTGAGAAATCGCCGGATTTCCCCGGCGATTCTTAATGCAAGTAGCTTATTTGCCAAGGCTAAAGTAAAAACGGAGAAGTTGAATGCGACGAAATAGAGCTCCCAAACGCGAAATTCATCCAGATGTGCGCCACAACAGTATAAAGGTGCAATCTTTTATTAATCGCGTCATGAAAGATGGAAAGAAAAGTCTGGCTACACGGGTGGTGTATCAAGCTCTGGATATTATGCAAGAGCGCGCCGGTCAGGATGGGCTAGAATTATTTGATAAAGCCATTGAGAATGCTTCACCTGTTATGGAAGTAAAGCCCCGTCGTATCGGTGGCGCTACCTATCAGGTGCCGATGGAAGTTCCTCCCCCACGGCGTTTTGCATTGGCTACGCGTTGGATCCTAGCTGCTGCTCGCGGGCGTTCGGGAAAATCTTTCCCTGAGCTTCTCGCTGATGAGCTTTTGGATGCCGCCAATAATACGGGTTCAGCCGTTCGCAGACGTGAAGAATCGCACCGCATGGCGAAAGCCAACCGTGCCTTCTCGCACTTCCAGGTTTAGTTTTTTTTGAGTAGGTTCTAATGTCTCGCCAGTATCCTTTGGAACGGTATCGTAATATTGGGATTATTGCCCATATTGATGCCGGAAAAACCACCACAACTGAGCGCATCCTGTATTATACGGGCAAAACGCACCGCATTGGTTCCGTCGATGATGGCACAACCGTCACCGATTGGATGGACCAGGAGCGCGAGCGTGGTATTACGATTGTATCTGCCGCGGTTGCTGCGGAGTGGCGAGATCACCTTGTCAACATTATTGATACCCCAGGTCATATTGACTTTACAGCAGAAGTGCAGCGTTCTCTGCGCGTGCTGGATGGCGGCATTGTTGTTTTTGATGCTGTTCAGGGTGTAGAGCCGCAGAGTGAAACTGTATGGCGTCAGGCAGACCTTTACGGGGTGCCGCGTATCTGTTTTGTCAACAAGATGGATCGTGTTGGCGCTTCCTACGAAAATACTATAAAAAACATTCGCGAGCGTTTGGGCGCGAACCCCGTGGCCGTTCAAGTGCCGATTGGGGTAGAAGCTGAATATAGCGGCGCCGTGGATTTGTTTACACAGCGTTCAATCGTTTGGCAAGACAGCCTGGGAACAAAGCCGGTTGAGGGCGATGTTCCGATAGATTTGCAGGCGCAGGTCAAAGCCATGCGCGAGCGCATGGTAGAGCAAATAGCTGAAACAGATGACGAGCTCACCTTGAAATACTTGGAAGGTGAGGACATCTCGGTTGATGAATTAAAAGCGGCTTTGCGCAAGGCTGTGATTGTTGGGCAGTTGACGCCCGTATATTGTGGAACTTCGTTGCGTAACAAAGGTGTACAGCCGGTATTGAACGCCGTAGTAGACTTTTTGCCCTCGCCCCTGGATATTCCCGCAGTTAAGGGTTTTCACCCCAGTTCCGAGGAAGAAGTTGTACGCCCCGTCGACGATAGTGTGCCGTTTAGCGCATTGGTATTCAAGATCGTTACCGATCCGTATGTAGGTCGTCTGGCTTATATCCGCGTCTATTCTGGAAAACTGACTAAAGGCGCTTCGGTATACAACCCTATAAAGCAGAAGAAAGAACGCATTGGGCGTTTGATTCGTATGTACGCTGACCGCCGCGAGGATATTGATGATGCCTCGGCTGGCGATATTGTGGCGATTTTAGGGCCAAAGTTCTCCTTTACTGGTGACACACTTTGTGATGCTGCCAACCAAATTATTCTAGAGACGATTTCTTTCCCTGAGCCCGTTATTTCTGTGGCGATTGAACCGAAAACTATGGCAGATCAGGACAAGATGTCGGAAGCGTTGCACAAACTTTCGGAAGAAGATCCCACATTCCGGGTCCGGGTTGACCCAGATACCGGGCAAACACTAATCTCTGGCATGGGCGAATTACATCTTGAAATTCTGGTTGATCGCCTCCTGAGAGAGTTTAATGTTCAGGCACGCGTGGGCAACCCGCGTGTAGCTTATCGTGAGTCGATTACCCGCAGTGTTGAAAAAGTTGATTATCGTCATGTAAAGCAAACTGGCGGGCGCGGGCAATATGCACACGTCACAATATCTTTGGAACCGAACGAACCCGGTGCGGGCATTTCTTTTGAAAATGAGATCGTTGGCGGCGCAATTCCTAGAGAGTACATTCCAGCCGTTGAAAAAGGCATTCGCGAGACTGCCGAATCGGGCGTAGTTGCAGGATACCCTGTCACCGATATAAAAATTCGTCTTTATGATGGTTCCTTCCATGAAGTTGATTCGAACGAAATGGCCTTCAAGGTAGCAGGTTCGATGGCATTCCGCGAAGGTGTGCAAAAGGGGCGACCCGTTTTGCAAGAGCCGATCATGAAGGTGGAAGCAACAACTCCAGATGAATATCTGGGCGATATTATTGGGCAAATGAATTCTCGACGTGGTGAAGTTCTAGGCATGGAAATACGCCCGGCAAATTCACAGGCGGTTCGAGCGATGGTCCCCTTGGCCGAAATGTTCGGCTACGCCACCCAACTGCGGTCGGCGACCAAAGGGCGCGGCGTATTTACGATGGAATTTGATCATTACGCCAAAGTTTCCGAAAAATTGGCCGAGCGAATTATTCGCGGCGAATTGTAGAAATTATTTCAGCACCTATTTAGTAATATTTAGGAGAACACAAATGGCAAAAGAAACATTTGTAAGAGACAAGCCGCACTTGAACGTAGGGACCATGG
>JABGRQ010000168.1 GCA_018648225.1 Chloroflexota bacterium | reverse complement strand
GTTTGAAGCCGTGTGTTATTCAACTTGAAAGCTCCCAATTGGATAAAGTCCAGCTTAGTGACTTTGCGTCTTCGTGGTGAGCTATTCCACACATCATTATGGAGTTGTGCTATGACTGAAAACACCAATCCCCGCCCCGACATCGCCGATGAATTCCGCGAACTGGGCGAAAACCTGAAAAATATGCTGCAAGGCGCCTGGCAAAGCGAAGAAGCCCAACGCCTGCGCGATGATATTAAAACCGGCCTGGAAGAGTTGAGTAAAAGTGCCTCCGAGGCGGTCACAGATTTCAACACCGGCGAAACCGGTCAACGGCTCAAAGAAGAAGCTCATGAGTTTAAGACGCGTGTCGAAAGCGGAGAAGTTGAAATCAAAGCGCGTGCCGAAATCTCCAAGGTACTGCGCACGCTGAACGACGAACTGCAAAAAGTAATTGACGCGATGGAAAAACACGATTAGGAAAATTTACCACGAAGCCACGAAGGCACAAAGAATTACAAATTTCTTCTTAGTGTCTTTGTGGTGAAATCTCTTTTGATTGCCAGACTACTTGACCACCAAACTACCGAACTACCGGACTAGATTATGAAAACACCCTTATCCTGGCTTAAAGAATATGTTGATATTGATCTCCCCGTTGAAGAACTGGCCCAACGCATGACTCTGGCCGGGTTGGAAGTGGAAGAAATTCGCTATGTGGGCTACCCCCAACCCAGTGATGACCAACCCCGGCAAGCCAAAATTTCTGGCTTCGCCTGGGAATCGGACAAAATCGTGGTGGGTGCTGTGCTCGAAGTGATGCCACACCCCGACGCCAACAAGCTGGTATTGTGCAAACTCGATGACGGCGAACAGATTCACACCGTGCTGACCGGCGCGCCTAATTTGTACGGCTACAAGGGCAAAGGTGCACTCGAAACACCCCTTAAAGTGGCCTACGCCCGCGAGGGGGCGACCATTATCAACGCCTACGAACCCGGCAACCAGCCCACCACCCTCAAGCGCAAGAAAATCCGCGGCGTGGAATCGTACTCGATGGCTTGCTCGGAGCGCGAATTGGGCATCTCGGAAGAACATGAAGGCATCATCATCCTCGATGACGATGCGCCTACCGGCGCGCCGCTAGTCGATTACCTCGGCGACATCGTTTTTGACATCGCCATCACACCCAACATGGCGCGCGATGCCAATATTATCGGTGTAGCGCGTGAGGTTGCCGCGATTACGGGGAAGGCGTTGAAAACGTCCGACGTCGGACGCCAGACGCAAGACGCTCCCCGCGATGTATTCGCAAAAATTAAAATCACCAAACCCGTCCTCAACCCGCGCTTCACCCTCGGACTGATCGAAAATATCGAGATCAAATCCAGCCCCTACAAAGTGCAATTACGCCTGCGCCTGTGCGGAATACGCGCCATCAGCAATATCGTCGATGCCACCAACTATGCCATGTTGGAAGTTGGCGAACCGCTGCACGCTTTCGACTACGATGTGCTCGTAAAACGCGCCAATTCTGCCGGAGCCGAAATCCCCACCATCATCACCCGTTCCGCTGAAGCTGGCGAAAAACTGGTCACGCTGGATGATACCGAACGCGAACTCGACGCTTTCACCGTGCTGGTCTGCGACCAGAGCGGGGCGCTGGCCCTGGCTGGCGTGATGGGCGGCCTTGAATCCGAAGTCACCGCCGAAACCACGCGCGTGCTGCTCGAGGGCGCGGCCTGGAATATCATCAACACGCGGCGCACCGTTATGGCGCAGAACCTGCCCTCGGAGGCAGCTTATCGCTTCTCTCGTGGTGTCCACCCCGAACTGGCTCCGCAAGGCGTTCTGCGCGGCCTCGATCTGATGCACACCTGGGGCGGTGGCTCCATCGCCGAAGGTCTGGTCGATAATTATCCTTTACCCCCCGCCGATCCCACCGTAGAAATCCAGGCCGCCGACGTGCACCGCTGGCTGGGCATCGAGTTGAGCCTAGATGAAATTGTGAACATTCTGGAAAACCTGGCGTTCACCTGCGAAGTCAGCGGGCAGCAGATAGCCGTCACCACACCCTCCCATCGGCTCGATATCGAAACCGGCGTGATTGGCAAGGCCGATTTGATGGAAGAAGTCGCGCGCGTATATGGCTATGACCGCATTCCAGAAACGCGCATGTCCGATGATTTGCCACCCCAAAGAGGGAATCGCAAGCTTGAAATCGAGGAGGGGCTGCGAGATATGTTGGTGAGTCTTGGCCTGCAGGAGGTCATCACCCACCGCCTGACCTCCCCGGAGCGCGAGCAGCGCACCCTGCCCGACGACGCGCCCGCCGATGAACGCGCCTACTTCCGTCTGAGCAACCCCATCTCACCCGAACGTTCGGTGCTGCGTCACAGCCTGCTGGCCTCCGTGCTGGAGATTGCCGAGCGCAACGCTCGCATCCGCCCGCGGCTGGCAATCTTCGAGATCAACCCGGTCTTTTTGCCCAAAGAAGGGCAAGACCTGCCCGACGAGGCGCACAAACTGGTGCTGGCCCTCAGCGGCCCGCGCGCCCTCCCCGATTGGAACGACGCCGATTCTACCCCAATGAATTTCTTCGACCTGAAAGGCGTCATCGAACACGCCCTGCACGGCCTGCACATTGAAAATTTGCACTACGAAATTGGCGCGCATCCCAGCTTCCACCCCGGTAAATGTGCCGAGATTTTGGCTGGTGAACAGCGTATCGGCGTGATGGGTGAGTTGCACCCGCTGGTGCAGGGGAACTATGATCTGCTCGAAACCCCGCTGCTGGCCGCCGAGTTTGATATGGCCGCCCTCTCTGCGGTGGTGCCTACGCTGTTCAAGGTCACATCCATCCCGCAGCAGCCGCCCATGCTCGAAGACATCGCCCTGATCGTGGACGATGCCCTACCCGCGGCCCATATCGAAGCGCTCATCCGACAGACCGGCGGCGAAACGCTCACCAACGTGCGCCTGTTCGACATCTACCGCGGCGATCAAATTGGCGCGGGCAAAAAATCCCTGGCCTACAGCCTGACGTATCAAGACCCTGAGCGAACCCTCACCGATAAAGACGCGACCAAGTTGCGCAATAAAATTGTTAAACGCCTGGAGCGCGAGCTTGGGGCGCAGTTACGGGGGTAAAGACCCTTCCCCTCTCATCCCCCTGGCCCCCTTCTCTCCCCAACGGGGAGAAAAGGGGGAAACTCGCAAAAAAGGTTGCACTGAACAAGGTGCTTTGTTCAGTGCAACCTTTTTTGCGTAAATTCCCCACCCCCAATATTGGGGGTGGGGGTCTTCTCTGGCACGAATCTGGCAACAAGAAACTTGCCCTATGCTCCAACTTCGGGGTAGAATGCCATCGGATGACTAAAGACCTCCGAGATTTTATAACGAATACATCAGGCTGAACGTAATTGGGTCAAATCTCAGTGGCCTGGAATGAAGAACCGTTTCGCCCCCTACACATGCCAAAACAACTCCGCTACACACTTATTTTCCTGTTGCTGACACTCTTTGCCAGCGCCTGTACGCGCACCTGGGAGGCTGACGACGCGTCCCCATGGGTGGTAGCCCCCGGATCGAGCAAGCAGGAAACCGCCGCGGTTGAAGTCGGCAGCCCTCTCACCACAGCGCGTCCACCGGGTTCCGCAGTGCTGACTCCCACGCCCGATGCCCCCCATCCCATCCCTGGCTTGCGCACCGATGCCGATCAATATGCTGTGAAACCCGGCGACACACTGGGTCAAATTTCCGACCAATTCGGGGTAGGCATCCCCGCCATCGCCGAGGCTAATAATATCGCCGATATCAATGTGCTCGAAGTCGGGCAGGTATTAAACATCCCCGCCCCCGAAACCATCGCCACGGGCTCAGCTTTCAAGATCATCCCCGATTCAGAACTCGTTGCCGGGCCAATGACGGCCTATTTTGATGTGCCCGATTTTGTCTACCAGAAAAACGGCTATCTGGTGCGCCACGAAGAAGAAGTTGATGGCGTGATGTTGAACGGCTTCCAGATCGTGCAGCGCATTTCGCAAGATTATTCCGTCAACCCGCGCATTTTGCTGGCCGTACTCGAATATCAGAGCAACTGGGTGACGAATCCGAATCCGCAGACCTACACGTTAATGTACCCACTGGGCTGGGAAGACGCCAATCGGCAAGGGCTATATAAGCAACTGGCCTGGGCCGCCAATGAACTCAACCGCGGCTATTACCTGTGGCGGGCCAACGCCATTGCAAGCTGGTCGCTGCCCGATGGCGCTATTATCCCAGTGGACCCAACCATCAACGCCGGAACCGCCGCGGTGCAATATTTTTTCTCGAAACTTTACGCGCAAGAAATTTGGGAACGCAATGTAAACTCGGATGGCATCTTCAATACTTTCCAGAATCTATTTGGCTATCCCTTTGATTATGCGATAGAACCGCTGCTGACCCCCGGGTTGGTCCAGCCATCCCTGGCCTGGCCCTTTGAAACTGGGGTGGACTGGGCCTTTACCGGCGGACCCCACGGCGGCTGGGGGGATGGTTCTGCATGGGCAGCGCTAGATTTTGCCCCCTATGGGGAGCCACTTGGCTGTTCAACCAGCGAGGCCTGGGTTACGGCAATGAACAGCGGCATGATCGTGCGCGCCGAAAATGGAGCTGTAGTACAAGACCTGGACGGTGACGGAGCTGAGCAAACCGGCTGGACAATTTTGTATATGCACATCGAGACACGTGATCGCGTGGCCGTGGGAACAACCTTGCAAACCGGGGAGCGCGTTGGGCATCCATCGTGCGAAGGGGGTATCTCCACCGGAACGCATGTCCACATTGCTCGGCGGTATAATGGCGAGTGGATTCCGGCCGATCAGAATATTCCCTTCAATATCGACGGGTGGATCAGCCAGGGCGCAGGCGATAGTTACAACGGTCTGCTGGTCAAAGGTGACCAAAGCATTGTGGCCGAAAACGGCTTCATACCCGAAAATCTCATTCGACGGTAAGTTATGAGACAGTTAAATTCTTGGAGTAATTTTTTCGCCAAAAAGGCAGGATACCCTAAAAGGTACAGGCGACACGAAGAAAAACATAAAAACTCTGTATCTTTGTGTCTTTGTGGTAGGAGTCTTGTAGTTTTTCTTGTCATCTCACTTCTTGCAGGCTGCAATTTCCCCGCGCAGAAATCCCCCGCTTTTGTTGCCCCTTCCGAATATGAAATGGCCGCCGCCCCAACTGCGGAGAATACACTCCTCCCAAGCGAAACGCCCCCTGAGAGTGAAGCCTCCGCGATGATTGAACCCGGCAGCCCAACCCCAGAAGCTGCGGCAATGGCAACCCCCATCCCCACCGAGACGCCAATCCCCGCCAAGCCCGACGGCCCGCTGCTATACTACACCCAGGCCGGAGACACGCTCGCTGCGCTGTCCGTGCGCTTTGGCGTGCGCCCCGATGAAATCGAATCGACTACCACACTGCCCGCCTGGGGCTTCATCAACCCCAACCAACTGCTCATCATTCCGCAGCGTTTCACCAATACCACCTCATCGGCGCACTTGCTCCCGGATAGCGAAATTGTATACACCCTCTCGGCGATTGACTTCGACACAATTCAATATGTGAATGATGCCGGGGGGTATTTGCAGAACGCACACGATTATTTTGGCAGTAACGGTGAAGTCAGCGGAGCGGAAATTGTATACAAAACTGCCCTCGATAACTCCATCAACCCGCGCTTGCTACTGGCGCTGCTCGAATTTCAAAGCGGCTGGGTCTTCGGTCAACCGGCTACCCAGACTGGAGAAGAATACCCCCTGGGGCATATCATCTACAATGACCGCGGTCTGGCCGATCAACTCAAATGGGCCGTTAATCAACTCTCTATCGGCTATTACGGCTGGCGCGAGGGCCGCCTGAGCGAGATCACCTTCACAGATGGCGTGGTTGCGCATCTGGCTCCCGATCTCAACGCCGGAACTGCCGCCCTGCAATATTACTTCGCCCAAATTTACGACAGTAAGACCTGGCTGGCCGCACTGGATTCCAAAACCGGCCTGCCCGCGATTTACGAGCAAATGTTTGGCAGCCCGTGGATGCGCGCCCAGGTGGTTGAGCCGCTCTTTCCGCCCGACATTGAGCAGCCCGAACTGGAATTACCCTTCATCCCTGAGCGCACCTGGAGCTATACCGGCGGCCCGCATGGCGCCTGGGAGAAAGATGGCTCATGGGCCGCGATTGACTTTGCCCCGGCCACCTCGGTGAGCGGCTGCGTCCGCTCGGATGCCTGGGTCACGGCGGTGGGGGATGGCATTGTCACCCGCGCAGAGCGCGGCATCGTGGTACTCGATCTGGATGGCGACGGCTTTGAACAAACCGGGTGGGTGATGATCTACTTGCACATCGCCACCGAGGGGCGTACCGGATCGAACCGCGTCGTCAAAGCCGGGGATTTACTCGGACATCCCTCTTGTGAGGGGGGGCACGCTACCGGGACGCATGTCCATATTGCGCGCAAATATAACGGCGAGTGGATCGCCGCCGACGGCCCGATTCCCTTCACACTCAGCGGCTGGGCTGCCCACTCTGCGGGGGAACCCTATAAAGGCACGCTCACTCAAAATGATGATACCATCACCGCCAGCCAATACGGCTCCGGCGTGAGTGTAATTATGTTGGAAGAGTAACAACCTTTTACATCTCTCTGAACCGCAGAGTGCGCAGAGAAATGAAAATAGTTAACAAAACGCTGCATTCTTTGCGCTCTCCGCGGTTAGAATTGGCACCTTGTTTCGGAATCTGGAGAGAAGCCAGGGGGTGATGGCTAGAAAGCAAATGAGATACAATATCGCCATGATCTCTCGTTTTTCCACATTCATGTTCATCGTGCTAATATTTGGCGCCTGCACCCCGGCGGCCATTGAAGCCCCATCCCCAACGGCTACACGCATTTCCACGCATACGCCTGTTCCCCCTAGCGCCACACCCGCGCCCACGGCTACGCAGACTCCCACACTTACCTTCACCCCTGAACCCACCATCCGCCCAGCGCATTTGATTCTGCCTAATGCCGCCGTGGTCTATTCGCCCACCACGCTTGATTTTGACATTGAAGCTTACCTTGCCAAAACCGGCGGTTTTTTGAACGAGTATCGCCAATACCTGATGATCACCGGCTGGACAAGCGCCGCGGAGGTCATCCAACGCGTGGCGCTCGAAAATTCGCTCAACCCGCGCCTGCTGTTGGCCTTGCTCGAATATCAGAGCGGCGCGCTGCTCGGCCAGCCTGCCGACCCCGAAAATTACCAGGCCGCCATGGGCGCGGCCGAATACTACCGTCAAGACCTGTACGGCCAGCTCATCTGGGCGGCACACGCACTCTCGGATGGTTTTTATGGCCGCAGCGACGGCACACTTCGTCAACTCTCATTTCCCGATGGCAGAATTTTGCCCTTGCCCGCCGATACCAATTCCGGCAGCGCCGCGGTGATGTACTTTTTTTCTCAGTTGGTGGATGCAGACAACCACGCGCAAACTTTAGCCGGATTCGGCGGACTCTACACCGAGTTGTTCGGCGATCCCTGGGCGCGGGCCGCCGCCGTGGGTGATCTGCTACCCGAGGGACTACAACAACCGGCATTAACCTTGCCCTTTGAGCCAGGCGAAACCTGGGCCTACACCGGCGGGCCACATCCCGCTTTCGAGAAAAATGGCCCGCTCGCCGCCCTCGATTTTGCCCCGCGCATGAGTGTCAGCGGCTGCGAACCTTCCGGCGAGTGGGTGGTTGCCGTGGCCGATGGCCTGATCGTGCGCTCGGAGTTCGGCATCGTCATCCAGGATTTGGATGGCGACGGCCACGAGCAAACCGGCTGGAATGTGATGTATCTGCATATCGGCACCGATGAGCGCGTCCCCGTAGGCACCTATTTACATGCCGGTGATTTCGTGGGCAACCCCTCCTGCGAGGGCGGGCGCGCCACAGGAACCCACATGCACATTGTGCGTAAATACAACGGCGTCTGGATTCCTGCCGATGGGCCAATTCCCTTCGTACTCGATGGCTGGACCGCTCACAATGGCGACGAAGCTTATCTCGGCACTCTGACCCGCGACGATGAAACCGTAACCGCACACCAGTTTGGCTCGGCGGTTTCGCGCATCACGCGGGAAGACCAGTGACCACTAACTAATGTTACGCCTGCGAACACACTTTCTGCTAACCCTGGGGCTGGCTGCCCTATTCCTTTCCGGCTGCCTGCCTCAACCGGAGTCCGCGCCGCCCATCTCGCTGGGCACGCCTGCCAGCGCGCCAGAATTCCAACTCTCGGCCACGCCCATCCCCCAGCGTCCCAAATACAACCCCGGCGAATTGGTAGACTATACCGTCATCTCTGGCGATACGCTGCCCGTGCTGGCGAACCGCTTCAACACCAGTGTGGAAGAAATCCGTGAGGCCAATCCGATTATCCCGCCTGATGCGACGACGCTGCCACCAGGGATGCCGATGCAAATGCCGATTTATTATCGCGCTCTATGGGGGTCGCCATTCCAGATTTTGCCCGACAGCCTGTTTATCAACGGCCCAGCACAAATCAATTTTGATACAGCCGCCTTTGTAGACGAACAACCCGGTTGGCTGCGCGAGTATCGCGATTATGCCGCCGGAGCCAATCGCACGGGCGCGGAGATCGTGGATTATGTGGCGCTGAATTTCAGCGTCAGCCCCCGCGTGTTGCTGGCACTGCTAGAATATCAGACCGGCGCGCTAACCAATGCAAGCTTGCCGCAGCATCTGGATACGCGTTATCCATTGGGACACGAAAGCCGCAGCCATCGCGGGTTGTATCTACAATTGGTGTGGGCGGCCAATCAACTCAACCACGGCTATTATAGTTGGCGCAGCGGACGGCTGATAACACTTAATTTACTGGATGGCACGATTGAGCACCCTGATCCCTGGCAAACGGCAGCCAGTGTAGCTTTCCAATATTATTTTTCATTGAAGCACGACGGACTCGAATATCAGCACGATACTGGCCCTGAAGGAATTGCCCAAGCCTATCGGGATTTGTTTGGCGATCCGTGGGCGAATGAACAGACACATATTCCGGGGAGTTTGCTACAACCGACGATGGTATTGCCCTTTGAGCGCGGCAAAACCTGGGCCTATACCGGCGGGCCACACACCGGCTGGGGCACCGGACAGCCCTTTGCGGCGATTGATTTTGCCCCCCCCAGCGTGGCAACCGGTTGTGTCAACTCGGACGAGTGGGCTACCGCGGTAGCCGATGGGGTGGTAGCACGCACCGATACAGGGGTTGTCGAGCTTGATCTGGATGGCGACGGCGATACGCGCACCGGCTGGGTGGTTTTCTATTTGCATATTGCGGCGCGCGACCGCCCGGCAGAAGGAACCGTTGTTGCGCAGGGCGCGCCGATAGGGCACCCTTCTTGCGAGGGGGGGACCAGCACTGGCACGCACATCCACATTGCACGCAAATACAACGGCGAGTGGATCACAGCGGAGGGAACGCTGGCCTTCAATTTGGATGGCTGGATAGCCCACAATGGGTATAAGCCCTACGCGGGGACGCTGACGCGCTTCTCGCAAACGGTGACGGCCAGCGTCAACGCCGCGCATCAGAGTTTTATCACCGCCGAAAAGCTGGAAGAGGGTGAGTAGGGACGGGTCTGAGGGCTTTCCACGTTCAAAAAACTAAAATTTGGGGCGGAATAGTATTCGTTCAGTTGATAACCGGTAGCAGGGAAGGGACAGGCCTGCCCTGG
>JABGRQ010000167.1 GCA_018648225.1 Chloroflexota bacterium | reverse complement strand
TCTGAAAAACGTGTTCAGGATGTGGCTGATGCCTGGGATAAAGCCTCCGCTCGCGCCAAGGAGACGAGCGAGCGCGCGTTAGATCGTGTGGCCGAGACCGCCCAGGCCTTTGCAAAAAATCAGAGCGGTACTCCAGTCGTGATTACAGGAACTGGCGGACCGCAAGTCATTTCGAGTAGCGGCGCGCAGTCTTCACAGGGCACCCCGGCCAAAAATCAAAAAACTTGTCCCAATTGTGGTCAGTTTGTGGATGCCGACTCGAAGCACTGTGAGCATTGCGGGCATAAATTTGAAGGTGTGTAGTTTTAGCGATCAGCTATCAGCTGTCAGCACGGATAAACCGCTGATAGCTGACGGCTGATCACTGACCGCTTCCGAAGGAAAAGACATGACAAAACTTGGCAAATACGAACTCATTGAAGAAATTGGCCGCGGCGGCTACGGAACCGTCTACCGCGCCCGCGAAACCGTGCTGGATGTGGAGCGCGCCGTCAAAGTACTACATCCGGCGCTGATCGCTGACCCCGAATTCATCGAGCGCTTCCGGCGGGAAGCCAAAATCGCTGCCCAGTTGGAGCACCCTCATATTGTGCCGGTTTACGAGTTGGACGAATACGAAGGCTCCTTCTTTTTGGTGATGAAGCACATGCCGGGCGCATCGCTCAAGGATGTGCTGGCGCGCCAAGGCCGCCTGTCCTACGAGCGCGCTCTGGAGATCACCCGTCAGGTGGCTGAGGCGCTGGATTTTGCGCATCAAAAAGGATTGGTGCATCGCGACATCAAACCGGCCAATATTCTCTTTGAGCAGGATATAAACGGCGAAACCCGCGTTGTCGTGCGCCTGAGCGATTTTGGTTTCGCCAAAGCCATCGCCGGGACCAACAGCGCCTCCCTGAGCGCCAGCGGAGCCATGATCGGCACCCCGGCCTATATGGCCCCGGAAGTCTGGCGCGGCAAAGACGTTACCCCTGCCACGGATGTTTACAGCCTGGCTTGCGTGTTCTACGAAATGCTTACCGGTGAAGTACTCTTTGCTGGGGATAGCCCGCCGGAAGTAATGACCAAACACGTGCTGGACGGCCCGCAGTTTCCGACACTGTGGGTAGATGGTGTGCCGGAGAGTGTTGGGGCTATGTTAGAGAGAGCGCTAGATCGAGATGAAGGTAAGCGCATTGCTGTAGCTGGAGAATTTGTTTCAGCTTTGAAGGAAATATCAGCGCAACAGCATGTACACATGGAAATTAAACAAATAACTGCTGAGAATATCGAAAATTTTAAAACTGAAACACTGGAACAGCGAGAAACCGAAAAGAAAACAACGCTTGATAAAAAAACACAAAACCAACAACACACTAATATTGGAGTAGATGAGAAATTAATATCTCCTCAGCCCGTTTCTTTTTCCTGGAAAGTTATACTGTGGATTTCATTGGGTTGGGCAATCGGTTGGGCAATCGGCGGGGCAATCGTTGGGACATTTATCAAATGGGCATTCTGGGGGTTCAACGGCGTCTGGGGATTCGATTGGATAATCGGCGGGATTACCGGTGGGGCAATCGGCGGAGCAATCAATGGGCTGATAACGGGTTGGATAATGAAAAGTCGTGAATTCAATTGGAAATCCGTAATGTGGATTTCATTGGGTTGGGCAATCGGCGGGGTAGTTTTCGGTAGAGCAATCGGCTGGGCAATCAACGCGATAGTCCCTGTTGGGACACTCGGGACCCTCAGCGGGACCCTCAGCGGGGCAATCGGCGGGCTAATCGGTGGGCTAATCACGGGCTGGGTATTGAATAGACGTGAATTTAATAGGAAAACTATTTTATGGATTACGTTGGGGTGGGCCATAGGTGGGGCCATCGTTAGCTGGGCAATCGGCAGGACAACCATCAACATACCCACCATTGATATACAAGCTCACCGCGTCTGGGCTTTCGTCGGGACCACCAGTGTGGCCATTCGCAGCGGTGCCTTCGTCGGGGCAATCGGCGGGGCCATTGGTGGCAGCGTTATGCTTTGGCAACTAAAACGAGCGCAGGGGCAGCAAAATGGATAACGCCCTCGGAAAATATCAACTCTCCGAAAAACTTCGTAAAGGCACAACTTATGAATCTTAACATCAAACTTGGCAACTACACATTACTGCAAGAACTTGGCCGCGGCGGCTATGGCACGGTATATCTGGCGCGCGATGAAGCCTTGCAGATTGAGCGGGCCGTCAAGGTGCTGCACCCCTCATTGGTCGCTGATCCTCAATTCATCGAGCGTTTCCGCCAAGAAGCCCGCCTGGTGGCGCAGTTGAAGCACGAGCACATCGTCCAGGTCTTTTATATGGATGAAGAGCAGGGGCATATCTATCTGGCGATGGAATTTCTCGCTGGCGGCTCATTGAAGGATGTTCTGGGGCGCGATGGGGCTTTGCCCTACGCCCGCGCCGTCGCCATCTTCCGGCAGATAACCCGGGCACTGGATTATGCTCACGGCAAAAATTTGGTACATCGCG
>JABGRQ010000166.1 GCA_018648225.1 Chloroflexota bacterium | reverse complement strand
CTGCTAGGGGGCAGGAAAATCCGGCTTGCTGGTCAGCGCTCCATTGCATTGGTAAACGAATATCTTCATCCGGCTTTTTGCCTTGCATCCCAATTTCTTCTCCATAGTAAATAAAGGGCGTGCCGGGCGCGGTGAGCAGTAGCGAGGCCGCGGTCTTAGCCTTGCCGAGATCGCCGTTGAATACGCTCATAGTGCGGTTTTGGTCGTGGTTGGTCAGAAAGGTGGCGAAATTGCCCTCGAGCATATTTTTGAGGGTCAAGGTATAGGCGCTGTTGATGCCGGTGTTCGAACGGCCATTGGCGCTGTTGACAAAGCCGCTGGCTAACTCGAAATTGAAAACATGGTCAAGTTGGTCGGTGTACGTCTGAGCGATGAAACCGCCCGCGCCGTAAACCTCCCCAACGGTATAAGCATTGGGATGGTCGGTTTTGTAGACGGCGTAAAATTTTTTGTACCAGTCGTGCGTAGCAGGAGTATTTTCGCGCTGATCGCCATCTTCAATCAGATGTTTAGCGGCGTCAATGCGAAACCCATCTACGCCAATATCGTCCAGCCAGTAGCGCACGACGTTATTCATCTGGGCGGTGACTTCGGGGTTGGTGTAGTTCAAGTCGGGCATTCCCGACCAAAAGAAACCGTAATAATACCCTTGCGCGCCCTGATGCCAGCCGTTGCCGGGATCCGTGTCGGACCAGATATACCAATCGCGGTATGGGGAATTGGGGTTATTGTTGGCATCCACAAAAAAAGGATGCGCGCTGGAGGTATGATTGAGCACTAAATCAACAATCAGGTGCATCTCCCGGCGGTGAATTTCGTCGAGCAGGCGCTGAAAATCATCCATGCTACCGTATTCGTGATTGACGGCATAGTAGTTGAGGACATCATAGCCATGATAGGATGGCGACGGGTGAATTGGCATCAGCCAAATGGCATTGACGCCCAGTGCTTGCAGATAATCGAGTTTTTGGGTGATGCCGTTGAAATCGCCAATGCCGTCACAATCTGAATCGTAAAATGAACGCACGAAGATTTCGTAAAAAACAGCATCACGCCACCAGTCCTGTGCAGCAAGCTCCAAATTCACTTGCGGTATATCGCTAATCAGTCCGGAGTTTTGTACACTCAAAGCAGGCTCTGGAAGGGGAATACCAGAGCCTGCTTCGACAACAATACTGGTTGCCAAAAATACAACCAGAAAAAAGAGTATGATGATTTGTTTCCACATAAAGAAGAGAAAAAGGGACGGTCAAACAACCGTCCCTTTTCACATGCCGAATTACCCTTTGACACCACCGAGTGTCAATCCACCTACGATCTGTTTTTGGAGGACGATATAGATCACCGCAACCGGCGCGGCGACGATGATTGCCATCGCCGAGAAGCGATTCCACGGAATGGCGTTGGCATATTGGCCGGTCATGTTGTACAACGTCATCGCCAACGTGTAACTTTCCGGTTTGGTCAGGAATAGCCAGGGCATAGCAAACTCTTGCCAGTGACCAATGAAGCCCAAGAAGAATGTTACGGCTAACTGAGGAGCCGCCAGTGGCAGCACAATGCGAAAGAATACCTGGTTAGAATCCGCTCCATCAATAGCGGCCGCTTCTTCAAGTTCTTTGGGGATGGTATCCAGATAGCCTTTGAGATTCCAGACTGCAAAAGGTAATGCGCCGGAGATCATGGCGATACCGACACCCAAAAGCGAATCACGCAGATTGAAAAGCAATTTTCCCGTTGAAGCACAGCTCAAAAAAGGCTGGATTGCAATCATTCCACCGCCGCAATCAAAGACCCGAAAACTATTCATCATCAGGAAAAGCGGTGTCATCAAACCAATGGCGGGCATCAGCAAGGGGATAAAAACCAGAATCATCAATATCTGACGTAGCTTAAAATTGAAGCGTGAAAAGGCATACGCGGCTGTCACAGCCACCAGCAATGCAGCCAGCCCCACGCCGAAGGAGAGGAGAAAGCTATTTTTAAGCAGTTCCAAAAAAGTGACGGGGTTGGCCGTTGGACGGTCCAATACCTGCTTAAATGCATCCAGCGAAATTTCCTTCGGGAAGAGTTCCAGGCTGGACGGACGCGTACTCACAGAACTGAGGGACATTGTAATCACATACATGATGGGAAACATCACTGCGGCCGCGATGAATAGAGTCAACAGTTGGAGCAGCAACTGTCGCCACAAAGGTAATTCGCGCCCGCTAGCTTCCCCGGATGTGTTCATTGTCAGAAAACGTACAAAGATATTTTTTTTCTTGGAAGTTTGAACGGTGGATGTCATGTTAAGCCTCCGCATACGATTCGGTCGCGCGCGTGATCCGATTGGTAATCAGGAAAACCGTCAACGCCACGAAGAATATAATCACCGCAAATGCGGCGGCAACTCCATAGAGGCGCAAATTACGCACCAGGTCGTAGGCAAAGGTGACCAAAATTTCAGTAGAGCGCGCTGGACCACCGCCTGTCATAAAATAGACAAAATTGAACAGGTTAAAGGATAACGTAAACCCGTACACGGCTGCCGGCACCATCGCCGGCCTCAATAGGGGTACAGTAATCCTCCAAAATTGTTGTGAGTTGGATGCGCCATCAATGGCGGCGGCTTCATACAAATCGCTGGGGATGCTTTGCAATGCGCCGGTGGCTACCAATGTCATAAACGGCCAGCCCAGCCAGAAATTGGCAATCATCATGGCGTAATAAGCCAGTGGCAGCGCGCCGGTGGGTAATAGCCAGGAAATCGGCGGTACATACTCAAAAAGCCAGCGGATACGGACAGGATCACCGCCAAAGAGGCCCACGAGGGCGGTCAGCACCTGGTTCATAGCGCCATATTGCTCATCAAAGATATTGCGCCAAACTGTAGCAACCACAAGGGGAGGAACAACCACCGGTAGAATATATATCGCCCGATAGATTTTCTTAAACCACAGGCCTTTAACATTCAGCAAAACAGCAATGACAACGCCGGCGGGAACATGTAAAGCCACATTACTTACCGCCCACCAGAGGTTATACACCAGCACGCGGAAGAATTCGAAATTCTGAACCGGCAATCCCCCGGTAATAATATCAACATAGTTTTGTAAACCAATATTTTCCAAATCCGGAGATGACATACCCAGCATCAGGTGTTTGGTTTCAAAATTGGTGAATGAGAGAATAACTTGATAAATCAGGGGATAAAATGTAATTACCGACATCACAAGAAATGCAGGTAGCAAATACAAGTACGGCAAGATTGCCCGTTGGCGCTTCGTTCGCATTGTCTCCACTGGAGCAGTTCTGGCAGCCATATTCCGCCTCCAATAGCATAAAAATTCAAACAAAAAAGCCAGAGCGAACAAGGAAATTCCCTGTTCGCTCTGGCAAATAGCAAAGGTTTATTTGTTGGCGTTTTCGGTAGCCGTAGCAACCCAATCGGCTGCGGGGGTACCTACTTCGAAGACCTCATCGGTGCCACAGAAGTTGGACCAGTACAGACCCAATTCGGGAACCTGCGGGCGGACATAGCCCGTCGAGAATGCTTCAAGCAAACCTACCATCAGAGGATCAGTGACTTCAACGTCAGTACGAGCAGGCACATGGCCGGCTTCGTTCATCATGATCTCTTGGGCTGTTGCACCTGTCAGATACAGAGCAACCTCAAGGGCAGCTTCCATATTCTGGCTGTTGGGGCTGAAATAGAAACCATCAACACCCAGCAGCGGGTCAGAAGCGCCACCCGGGCCAGCGGGCAACGGAGCCACGGCAAGATTGTCGCCGAGGGCCGCTTTGTAGTCGCCCATCGCCCAGTTACCATTGGTGATCGCTACAACAGTACCTTCAGTGAAGGGAGCCAGACCGTCGCTATCGTTCTTGGGCCAGCCATTTTCCTTCGAGATCTGGTACAGATCATTCAGGTAGGACATTGAATCAGCAATACCGTCGCCCGCAACAACTGTCCAACTGTCATCAAAGATCTGACCGCCGAAGGCCCCGTAAAAGCCCCAATGATGGTAACAACCATAGCTGATCGAGACGGGAGTGCCGCCTTGCATCAAAGCCAGGAGTTCATCCGTGGTAGCGGGGGGTTCGGGCAACAGTTCTTTGTTGTACCAGAAGGCGACTGCCTTGAGGGATTCGGGAACACCATAAAGCACGCCATCAACGCTCATGCCTTCAACAGACAAAGGCGCATAAGCATCCAGTTTGCCAGCAGCCAGATCGGTAATGTCGGCAATCAAGCCTGCGCGGGCATCGTCACCCAGGGAGTCATTGGGGGCAATGAACATGTCTGGGCCGCCGCCAGCGGCAACGTCGGTGCGGTATTTATTGTAGATGTCGTTGAAAGGGATTTGCAACACATTGATCTGGTATTGAGGAAGATCAGCGGCAGCCTGTTCAAGAACTTTGGCAAGCGCCATTTCTTCAGCAGAGCCGGTAGCATAGGCGTGCCAGAAGGTTACCTCAACAACTTCCATAGGTTCTTCAGCAGCAGCTTCTTCCATCATGCCTTCGTGCGGCCAGGAAGCGTCGATCTCGGCCATGACAGTATCCATATCGGCCGTGCCGGAGA
>JABGRQ010000165.1:12205-29517 GCA_018648225.1 Chloroflexota bacterium | reverse complement strand
GCTAGGGGCGTGTCATACCGGCAACATCGCCGCCCATGCTCTGGATGCTATCATACAGAAGCTGCATGATGTAATTCGCATTGTGGGCGAATCCACCCGGATCCTTCAGGACATACTGGTAGTTGTAGGCAGCCTGGGTCAACTTGGGCGTCCAGGTTGCATAGCGATCACCCGTGTCGGTGAAGAAGTAGGGGTAAGCGTGGCTATCGTAAACGATGGGAGCTGCATCTGCATTGCCTTCGGCGTAAGCCTGGATTGCAACATAGAGCGCTTCGGCCATGGTTTCGATCTCGCCAGCAACGCCTTCTTCGATGTCGCCGTCGCCGTCATAGTCCACGGCAACTTCAACTTCGGGGTTGCGGATACCAGCCAGATCGGCCTGGGTTTCCACACCGGCGTGGCAAACACCACATTCGTCGGTCTTGACTTCCAGCGTGTGAGCGCCGTGACAATCGGTACAAGACTGGAAGGTGTCGGCATGTTCAAAGAAGCCAACATATTCCTTGCCATCGTACTCGTAGCCGCCCTTGGCATCTGTGCCAAAGCGGGTTGCGCCTGCTGCAAAGTAGTGAACGTTGGTAAAGCCCAGACCCTCTACTACGCTATCGGGGGCTGCACCGGCGATCTTGGCATTCACTGAATTTGTGGAAGCGCGGCCCTGGTGGCAGCTCATGCACAAACCGGAGGTATCTTCAAGAGCAACCTTCGCCCCACTGGGGAAGGTGACTTCGCTGACACCGTAGATGGTGTACTCAGCCAGGTCATTGTGGCAGGTGGTGCATTCAAAACCATTGGAAGGCATGGTGGTGATATTTACGCCTTCGGTCAGGAAGAGGGGCAGGCCATCTGCCGAGTGGCAGCGGGCACAGCTCGCCGAAACGGCGCCATCTTCGTCCCAATGGCGGAACGCTTCTTCGGAACCAGCAAAGTGGCCGTGATCGATGCGATGCAGGTCAGCAACCGCGGCGGGGTTCAGGTCTTCAATCGAGTCGTAGAGCAGCTCGATGATGTACTTGCCACCATGTGCGAATCCACCAGTATCTTTGAGAGAAACCTGGTAGTTATAGGCCGCTTTCACGAGACGAGCGGTCCAGGCATTGTACTGATTGCCATAATTGGCTTCGCCTTCAGTGACTTCGCCATCGGCATCAGTATCAACAAAGAAGTAGGGGTAGGTATGAGAATCGTATACCAACGGAACGCCAGCCACATCGGCGGCGTAAGCCTGCATGGCCGAATACAGCGCGGCCTGCATACCTTCGATCTCGCCCTTGATGCCTTCTTCCATATCGCCATCACCGTCAAAATCTACCAAGGAGCCTTTCATGCGCACATTGGCGAAATCTTCAACAGCGGCAACATCGGTGTGGCAAACCTGGCAGTCGTCAACTTTAACTTCCAGAGTGTGCGGATCGTGGCACTCGATACAGGTATCGAATTCGCCTACGTGAGCGAAATTGCCATCGTAGGTTTTGCCATCGTACTGGTAACCACCCATTGCCAGGGTGCCATATTTGGTAGCGGCAGCAGCAAAGTAGTGGATATTGATGAAGCCCAGCTCTTCGCTGACGGCATCAACATCTTCAACCAGGCCCAGTTCTTCGAACTTGGCATTCACCGAGACGGTAGAAGCGCGGCCCTGGTGACATTCCATACAACGGGCTTCGTCGCCCAAGCCCAGCAGTTCAACGCCCGAGGGCATCACAACGCTGGTTTTTTCGCCGGTGGCGGTGTTGTGGCAAGCCACACATTGAATGCCCATATTTTCAGCAGCGGGCAATTCGAACACATTGGCACCGGTCTCCAGGAATTCAACATAACCTTCGGAGCTATGGCACTTGGCGCAGGCCGTAGCAACTACAGCGGGATCATCCTCGTCCCAGTGACGGAATGCTTCAGCAGCCGAGTCGGCATGGGGGGAGCCGGCCCACTCTTCTGCAAAAGGAACATTACTCACCAAAGGTTCAGGGCAAGCTTCGGGTTCCGGACATTCCGGGCAATCTGCCTCGGGGCAATCCGCAGCCGCGGGTGCAGCAGGGCTTTCTGGCGCTTCAGGCGCAGAGGCGCAACTCGCCAATGCTAACCCGAGGATAAGCACCAAAATAACAAACAAAATTTTCTTATGCATTACAACATTCTCCTTCATCATTGTGCAGTTCAATAAATTTTCATGCACTTTCTCAATATTCGGGTACCGTATGGTAGCCATCTCTGGCAAACGGCGGTAAATTCTAAAAGGTCTGATTTCGGCAGGCACCACCTCCTTTATACAAATCGATCCATCTTCTCCTGTAAAACTCATTTTTGCGTTGTTCGCAACCGACTAACTGAGCAAATCCAATAAATCGCGCACTTCATCCAACTGGCTCTGCTGGCTACGAATAACCTGTACAGGTCGTTCGTCCACAGACAGGCGGATAATCGTAATTTCGCGAATAGCGGATAGCAAAGCACATAATAAACAACGCCGATTCCAGTCCACTTCCGACGAATTCAATACCACCGCCGATGGCTGGAGTTTTACAATTTGTTCGATATATTCTTGTTCTTGTGGATCAATGAAGTGAAACGCCACTCGCTCGGGGAATTGCTCGAACCGGCTGGCAACACCCTGGGAGAATAGTGAATGTTTCGACAGAATTACTACTTGCTTGCGCATCATATTCCTTCACGATCAACAAAACTACGGGAATCTGAGTTCCCAATAGTGAAAATATTAACGCAAGATGAGTAGATGCGTCATACCCCCAGGGATGATTCATTACACTCTTTCGAGTAGTATCAAAACCCACTCAAAAGGATAGCTAAGTATGACTTTTGTCGAGACAAATTGGGATATAAAGTAAGTTGCTGCACTTTCCCCCCAAAAAGGCTCTTTCGTGCAGTCGTCTGCAGGAGGTTGAATAAGTGTCATTCTGAACGGAGCGCAGCGGAGTGAAGAATCCCTGGAGCCTTACGCACAAAAACGCCCAAGCATGTGGGATCAAAACAAACCACAAAAATTACTCACCAAATGGAGCTGTGCAAACTAATTTCCTCTGCGGATAATCCCCTTGCTAATGGCATAAGTCACCGCCTCGGTACGATTTTTTGCCCCTAATTTCTGCAGGATATTGCGCAAATGATATTTCACTGTATTCTCACTAATAAAGAGTGCGCTGGCAATATCGCGATTTGCCATACCATCCCCTACTTTTTCGAGCACTTCCAATTCGCGGTCGGTGAGTTCATTCGCATCGTCCATAGTTTGCTGTGCCATTTTTTGAAAACGATTCATCAAACGCGCCGCCGTTTTGCGGGTAATTGCGGCATCACCGCGCTCGACCCCTTGCAACATATCAATGAAATCTTGAGCTTGCAAATCTTTTAGTAAATACCCATCCGCGCCGCGCTCGATGGCTGCGAAAAGATCACGATCATCATTGGAGACAGTCAAAATCACCACGCTGATCTCCGGAAACTCGGCCTTAATCCTGTCGAGGGCATCTAAACCGTCCATCTCGGGCATATCAATATCGAGCAAAACCAGATCAGGCTGTAGCTGGCGTGTGGCTTCCAGCGCTGTGCGGCCATCACCAACCTGCGCCACCACCTGATACCCGGCAGCTTCCAGCAAACTGGTGATACCATCGCGAAATAAAGAATGATCGTCGGCGACTAAAACTCGCATGGTTATATTCCGTCTTCTGGGCGCGGCACTTGCAAAATAACCCGGGCGCCTTCTCCGGGGGCAGATACAATCGTTAACACCGCCTGAATCGATTTGGCGCGCTCTTGCATTGTAGCCAGACCAAATTGTTGACTATCCATCTGCTCCTGAACATCAAAGCCGCAGCCATCATCCCGAATTTCAAGCAAAATCTGTTCGGGCTGGCAATCCAAAATCACCCGGACATTCTCCGCATGGGCATGTTTGCGGATATTTGAGAGCGCCTCTTGTACGATGCGCAGCAAATGCAATACCATCTCCGGCGGCAAAATGCCTTCACAGTTTGCAACCAGTTCAAGTTGCACAGGCAAGTCGCTCAAAAGATTGAAACGCGCCACATACTCACGCAACGCAGCCGGAAGGTCTGCGTCGACACCGCCCGCCACTCTCAAGCCTAATATGGCATCACGCACATCCACCGAAACACCGCGGGCGGCTTCTTCCAACTGGAGCAAATGCTGTTCAGCTGCATCCGTTTTTCCTTGCTGAAGCATTAAACGAACAGCCACGGCTTTCGTGTTCACATAACCCAAAACCTGAGCAATGCCATCGTGCAATTCGCGCGCAATGCGTTCGCGCTCTTCGATAATGGCACGTTGGCGCAGTTTGCCGCGCGCTTCTTGCTCGTGGGTGTAGTGCTGAATATCATCGGCCATCTGATTAAAAATGTCGGCTAGTTGGCATATTTCGTCGGTAATTTGAGAACCTTTAATAATGCGCGTCGAATAATCGCCCGCGGCATAGGCAGCAATGGGTTCACGAAACGCTTCAATGCGCCGCACAACCAGATGATTGATGAGGGCATTAACCCCAACCGCGAACAGGCCGGTGAGCACAAACACCAGCCCCAGGCTCAAACCCAAATGATAAAGCAATGTTTGGCGCAACTCTTCCAGCGAAATATCAATCATCAACACCCCCATGTGATGTTGAGTTTCTTCCGAACAATCCGAGCATTCTGGCGAAATGATAATCGGTGTAGATACCCGAAAAATGTATTCACTGCTTTTAAGATCAATGGTGCGGGGGCGTTCTTCCGGCGGGTACTGATGACAGGCCCAACACTCCGGGGCGTGTTGATCCAGCGCCACAAACCGCGCAACACCCTGCCCGCCCGATTTTAAAACTGTGCCATCGCTGCTGATAATTTGAATCGCGCGCACATTATCCATCTGGCTCACATCATCCAGAATGGCAAGCAGGTGTTCATCATCACCGGTTTCAAAAGCGTGGGCGATGCTGCTTTCCAGCGCATCGCCCAATTGAATCGCCGCCAGGCGTGCATATTCATCCAGATGTTGAAATTCGCGCCAATAATATAAACCACTCAGTATCAGCAAAATCGCAAAAACCGGCAGCGCAATTCCCAAAGCGACCCGCGCCCGTAAACTGGTGCGAACAGCCAGGGATTGGCGAAGGAATGCAGAAAATGCTTGCCGTAGGCGAGTCATTGAACCGATTCAGGAACGTAAACGCTCACCACAAGCGCGGCAGAAACGATCGCTCCCCGAGGCGCGTTTGCCGCATTGATGACAGTAAGCGGACTCGCTCGAAGCTGGCGCGCCCGCGCCGGTGGGGTTTCTACGCCCGCGGCCGGTCGGCTTTGAACTGGGTGCGTTTTTTCGCCCAGATTGCCAATACCATACCATGCCGCCCACCACCAACAGCACCCCGGCGGCGCCTAGCAGCCAGGGCAGCAGATTCATGAAATTAATATCCTGCAATCCCCCGGGGTTGTTGATCGGCTCGCTGGCCTGCACGGGAAAACTCTCCACGCTGAGGGTATCATCATTCTTCTGGTAATCCACCTTCACGCTGACAGTATCGCCCGCTTTCGGCGCGCCGATCTCCATAATATAGTAATTCAGTCCATCAGAACCTGGCTGGAATTCACCCAGATTCGGCTCAATAGTCATATCGCTGGCGCGCACAGGCTGTTGCACCAAGATGACCATTTCATCTACGGCATAGCCGGCATTCCAGGCGAATTCGTAATGGCGGGCAGCATCAACTTTTTCGAGTTGGGGATCATAATACTCCAACTGCAAATCGATGGCTGTCGCCGTCACCGTAATATAAGCCCATTGCCCTTCTACCCGCAGATCATATACGGCGTTAAGTAAAGCGCCATCGGGCTGGCGCGAGGCGACTGCGTTAGGATCACCCACCGCGGCAGGAATGCGGAAAGTCACATCCACGGGCAGGGTCACTTCGGGGGCTAATTGCGCCCGTAAGATAACCAACATCTCTGAGCGGTCATATTCAGGCCACAGATCTACCTGTAAATAGGCCAGGCGAACAGTGTCTTGTGCCTGAACGCCGAAGGGAATTAGCAAAACTAACAATACAGCAAAAATCAAGAATCGTTTCATAACGAACCTCGCAGAATTAAGTAGGACTTATGCAACATGATGAAAAATATCCCGAAAATAGGGGTGTGGAGGTGCTTCGCACCTCCACACCCCTATTTTCGGGCCATCTCTTGCGAACGTGTGTAAGCCCAGCTAAGAAAATTGTTAAAAACTTGTCATTCTGAACGGAGCGCAGCGGAGTGAAGAATGCCTGATACCAACCATCAACGGATGCCTACATAGGCATTAAATCATACTATTTTCCGGAGATTCCTCGCTTTGCTCGGAATGACAGGTCCGTACTCCATTCAAGCTTATTTTGGTAAATACAGAATAAGACGATTGGGGATACATGATACCACGAGAGAAAGGGAGTCAACGAGTCACCCGATGGCATCACGCAGATGTTGGGCAAGCGCGCCGAAGTGCGGCGTGTAGCGCAAATTCTCTTCCCGCGGGCGTGGCAGGTCGACACTCACATCCAAGCGAAGAGTTGCGGGGCGCGGTCCCAACACCAGTACCCGGTCGGCCAGGTATACGGCTTCGTCAATCGCATGAGTTACCATAACAATCGTTTTGCGCTCCCCCCGCCCCCCATTACGAGCATCCACAGCAATGCGCAGCAATTCAGCCCCCATTTGCTCGCGCGTCAACGCATCCAGCGCGCCAAAGGGTTCATCCAGCAACAACACATCAGGATCATGCACCAGCGCACGCGCAATTGCCACACGCTGCGCCATCCCCCCTGAGAGATCGCGCGGCAGCCAATCGGCAAAGCCTTGCAGACCCACCAAATCGATCAACTCATGAACCCGAGGCGCAATTTCGCTCTCCGGAGCAGCTTGCATCTCCAGGGGTAGGGCGATATTGGCAAATACAGTGCGCCAGGGCATCAGATTCGCATTTTGGAAAACAAAGCCCACCCCGCGACGCGGCCCTTGCAACGTTTCGCCGCGAAACAACACTCCGCCATACGTGGGAGCCAGCAATCCACCCAAAACACGCAGCAATGTGCTTTTGCCGCATCCCGAAGGGCCAAGCACACATACAAATTCTTGCCGCTCCACGGTAAAGGTCAGCGGCTTCAAAACATGCAGGTCACCATTCGCATCTGAAAAAGTGACCTGCATGTCTTTCACCGAGAGAATCGGCTCATTCTTCAATAAAGTCATTTGTGAAGGCGGCTTCCAAATCCAGCGGCGCATCAATCAACTGCATATCCAGCAGTACCGCTTGCATATTCTCCCAGGCCTGAAGATCAGAATAACCAATGGGTTCGCGTTGATAGAGCGCGATAGATGCGCGTAGAATGTCGAGTTGTACGTGAATATCGGCATCTTCGAGACCATCGACATATTTTTTTGCAATCTCGTAGGCATCTTCGGGATGTGCAATCGTGTAACGGATTCCGCTGAGAGTGGCTTGCACCATAGCGCGCACCAGTTCTGGGTTTTTAGCGATGGTAGTCTCATTGGTCAACAAGCCATTGGAGACCAGATAAGCATAGTCGGCTACGGCGATTATATCGACATCATATCCCTGCGCCTGCAACTGAATTGGTTCGTTGGCAATATAGCCCACCACAGCGTCTTCTTGCCCGGCGACCAGGGCTTCTACCTGATTAAAACCAATCGAGTCGAGGATCAGGTCGCTCTCTTGCAATCCGGCCGCATCCAGCAACGCTCGCAGGCCAATATAATTGGCTCCAAATGGCCCTGGCAGCCCCACGCGTTTTCCGGCCAGATCAGCCGGTTCGGTGATGCCCTGCTCGGTCATGGCAACCACCGCCACGGGGTAGTCCCCGTACCAGGCCATTGTGTACACAACCGGCAGCCCCTGATTGCGCGCCATCAACACCTGTTCCCCGGACACAACAGAGAATTGCAGTTCATCCGCGCCTACCAGCGCGACGCCATCGGTTTCAAAACTATAATCAAACTCAATTTCGATACCCGCTTTTTCGTAAAAACCCAATTCGACGGCGACGTAGAAGGGCGTGTACTGCACATTGGGGATATAGCCCATTGGCAGGCGGATGTGCGTTAGCTCCTGTGAGGTGGGCGCGGCCTGCTCCGGGGCTGGCTCTGCCTGACAGGCAGCGAGCGACAGAACAATGAGAAGTGCAAAAAGAAGGCTGATTTTTTTCATAAGTGGTCTCCTGTAATACAAAACGTAAGGACGCAAAGATGCAATGGCACAGAGAAAAATATTTTTAAAATCTTTGCGCCTTTGCGTTAAAAATAGATTATTCTTCCGCGCGGCGCTGCCAGGCCAATAGGCGGTTTTCTAAAGCCACGACCAACCCATAGAGCGCAAGCGCCAACGCCACCAACACAAATACGGCCACAAAAACCAGGGCGGTGTCATACATGCCGCGCCCTACATTGATGAGAAATCCCAGCCCGCGATCCGCGCCCACAAATTCACCCACCACGGCACCGATCACCGCCAAGGTTGCGCCAACACGTAGCCCACCCAGAAATACAGGCATAGCGGCGGGCACTTCCAGGTGGCGCAATATTTGCCAGCGCGTGGCCTGGAGTGAACGCATCAGGGCATATAAATCTTCGGGGACGGCGCGTACACCCACAATGGTATTAATCAACACCGGAAAGAAAACAATCAGCGCGGCGATGAGCACTTTCGAGAGCAGCCCAGGTCCCAGCCAGATCACCAGCAGCGGGGCAATCGCAACCATCGGCACCGACTGGCTGGCAACGATGTACGGAGCCAGCAATCGCTCTACCGGGCGCGATTTCGCCAGCAGATAACCTGTCAGCGTGGCGAGAATCAGCCCCAGGCTCAAACCTAGCAACACTTCAAACAGTGTCACCCCCAAATGGCGCAGCAAGCTGCCATCTTCCAGGATTTGCATAAAGCGGCGCGCCACATTCCCCGGCGAGGGCAGCACAAAGGCCGGGAGATCAGCTGCCCACACAATCAACTGCCATAAGAGCAGCATCCCAAACAGCGAAACGATCACGAAAATAACGCGCTGAGTATCTTTCATAAGCATAGGCCGTAAAGATAATGATGGTTCAACAAACGGTGAGTTTTTACCAGTGTGGGTGTAGATACACGCCAAATCTCAGGGATTTCTCGCCGCTGGCTCGAAATGACAAACGAAAAGTCTCCGCTCATTTTTCGATCAAAATAAACCATCTTCAAAAATAAGTACAAAAAAGCCCCGACCTGAATCGGGGCAAATTTCCTGCACCTGAAACGCAACCTCAGGCCAAGAAACAAAAACCCCGAAAACAAAAGTTCTCGGGGCAATATAAGCAACCATTTTAGCCCACTGCGGGCATCAATAGCTCATTCACCTTCTTCCATCCGGACTCTACCGTCGGTTCCGGAATTGCACCGGATCATGCGCTCAAGAGCGCTCGCGGACTTTATCCGCCGGTCGGGAATTACACCCTGCCCCGAAGATGATATTCAATTGTGGAAAGATTATACCCGTTCCAAAATTCACAGTCAACGGGACAAAAGGCAGGTCTCTGAGAATCGCCCGCGGCGGTTGTCCACATTTAGGGAGCGGCTTCAACCGGCGCGAGGAAATAATTGGTCCCCGCAGCGGGTGCTTCTGCCGTCCAGCCTATGTCGCTATTTTCACGCTCAAGCTGCCACCACAGGTAGGTTCCATCGCAAAAAGTTTCGCCTACTACATTCAACTTTTCGCCGGGCAGCAATGTGGCTACCCAATTATTCCCAATTCCGGGCGATGAGCGAAAATTAACATTTGTAAGCACTTCGGCTTGTCCACCGGGCGCCAGGCGGGGCGGGGAGGCCTGTGAACATTCGGCGATAACAACTGCTTCTTCCGTGGGGGCAGCTTCCTCGGCTACAGCTTCTTCCTGGGGAACAGCTACCCAGCCGTGGGTTTCTGCATCCCAGTAGTATTGTGCCGCATAGCTATCGTCAAACAACACCCAATCGTACTCACCCTCAGACGATAGCTGCATATCAGCCATACCATCGGGGATCACTGGAACCCAGCCACTGCCAGCCTCGTTGAGTTGATATAGCTGATTTCCATCAGCATCGAGGATGAAACCGCTTTCGGAGTCGTAAGCGAGGCCTTCGCTCGGTTCGGGAAGGGGCGGCAGTTCGACCTCGGGGGTGGGCTGCACGTCTTCGGCGGGAGCTTCAGTTTCAACGGGTTCAGCCGTCGGTTCGGGATCTTCTGTGGGCACAGGAACAACTTCGGTTTCAGCCGCGGCGACTTCGGCAGTCTCGGCGGGTGGCGCTGCGGGGGCCGCGACCTCCCCTTTGGGGAGAGTCAAACCCAGAGCAATTACCATCAGCAACAGCACAATCGCTACGAACAGCTTAAATCCATCATAAGGAATAAATCCACGTTTTGCTTTCATGTTGGTTTACTCCCGGCTTTGCTTGGCAAGTTCTTTGGCTTGATTGATGAGTTCGTCTTCATCAGCAAGGCGGCGGATTTCTTCGCCTACAATTTCTTCGAGGCGCTGCGGGGTGAGGGCACCCAATTGGGCAAATGAGAAAATTCCGCCTTCGTTGAGTTTGCGTTTGATCACCGGGCCAATGCCTTTGATCTTCTCCAACGGGTCAATGCGGACTTCACCGCAATTTTCCAATTGGGCTTTGAGATCGGCAATTTCAGCGCGGGCGGCGTCCAGCTCGGCAGATGATTGCGGGGCGGCTTCAACGGCCGCTTTTGACTGCGACTTTTTGCGCCAGTAGACCCAATCGATCACCCATTCGAGCAGCCAGCCCACGAGTACGCCAATCAGAAAAATAATCCAGGGGTTCATAGTTTCCTCCAAAAAATTGATAAAGGCTGAGTAAAAAGAATAGACTCGCGCTCCGGGGAACGCGAGTCCAGTATACAAGATAACTTCGTCTGATGGAATCCGTATCGATACGGATTCCAGTGACTACTGGCACCCCATATCGGCGGCATCTGGCGCTTTGGCCTCGGCCCAACGGCGTTCGAACTCGGCCAGATATTGAGCGGCAATTTCGGCATTCGCCAAAATAATGACGTTCTCATCGTTACTATCATCGGCATTATCGGAGAAATTCAACGATCCGGTGATGATAATTTCATCATCAATTATCATCACTTTATGATGGAAGGTTCTCGGGTTGCCATCCTGACGTACTTCCAGCCCGGCGCAGTACATGGCGGGCAATTCGCTATATTCGGTTTCACTGCCGCGCGTTTCAAAAATGCCCTTCACATCCACACCGGCCTCGGCTCTCGCCAACACCGCCGCACCCAGCGCATCGTGGGTAAACGAGAAAGCCATAAAGCGAATATTACTCTGGGCTGCCTCGATAATAGGGACCAACTGAGTCATAACTTCGTCTTCAGCAGAGAATAATACCTGAATCGGTGTCTCATTGATGGTGAGCGTTTGCCGCCCCAGAGTAGACGTTGATCGAGGGCCAAATTCGCCCGCCCACATTTCATCAAATTCCAACTCATAGATGGCCGCCAAACGCGTTGACTGGATCACGATTACATTATTATTATTGCGAAAATTGCCATTTTCAGTAATATTGGTTGAGCCTGTCCAAACGGTCTGGTAGTCAAAAATGATGAATTTATTGTGCATGAGAGCGGCGCGTTGATCGTCTTTGATTTCGATACCCGCATCTTCGAGCATGGCAAATTGTCCATGCCCATCTTCTTCATCGGCTTCGATACCGTGTTCATCGTCGGTTACCCAGCGCACATCCACACCGCGCTCGTGGGCTGCGATCAATGCTTCGGCCACCGGGGTGAGATTAAACTCAAAGGCGGCGATATGAATCGCATGTTGCGCATTATTAATCCGTTCAATTAGTTTTTCGGGAATGGAGCCCGTAAAATCTTCGGGGTTGTTGATGGTATTTGGATCTGTGAAATAGACTTGATACCAATCACTCGGCGGGTTGCTGACAACAGGTTGATCGACCTCAAGCGTTTGAACAGGTTCTTCAACGACTGCGACGATGGGCGTGGGAGCAACTTCTTCAGGCGTGAACAACCCCAGGGGGTCGTTGCCAGTGAAAAGATAGACACCCCCCAAGATTACGAAAAATAATATCGCTAAAATACTCGCTGAGCTTTTCGATTTTTTCTTCTTTTCGGCCATATTTCATTCCTTCCTTAGAGCATGGTTCGATTTTCCAGCAAACGCCGCAATTCAGCAATGGTGCGCGCAGCATCAATAATCGTAGGTGTGTTTTCTAAAAGCTTGTGTAATTGGTCAAAGCTGGGTGGTTGATAGCCTGCGCCATAAACAGCGGCCGCATATTCAGCAATTTCCTGTAATCTTTTCTGGGCAAGTTCTGACCCCAGCATTTCGTAGCGCGATACCCAGCGTGTGACTGCCCGCATCATGCGCCGCAAGGCACGCATTTCTGGATACATGGCTTCTTCAGCTTGCAGGTCATCCATTCCCGCGGTGCGGCTCACCACTATTTTGGTGCAGGCAATCCCCCAAGCTATCAGCGCGGCTGCGACCGCGTCCTCAAGGCCATCGGTGAGCTTTTCATTATCCAGAATGCTCTGAACAGTCAGGTCTATGCGTTTGTTGAGGGTAGCTTCCATAATTTTTCCCAGTCGAGTGTCATGAGTACGAGTAATCCTTACCATTGTACTATTATTTTTTGCTGTCTATGGTATGAAAAAGCCCTCACCCCAGCCTTCGCTGTTGCTCAGGCTTGTGCCTCTCCCAATTTCGGGAGAGGGACGGTCTGGAGCGTAGTGACAGACAGGGTGAGGGCCTTTAACAACTCATTCCGACTGAACAAGCCCGTAGCGGATCGCCAAAATGGCGGCCTGGGTGCGGTCTTCGACTTCCAATTTGGCTAATACCGAACTGACGTAATTGCGCACGGTGCCTTTGGTGAGAAATAATTTCTCGGCGATTTCGGCATTTGTGAGGCCGCGGGCCAGCAGGCGCAAAATTTCCATCTCGCGCTCGCTGAGATCGCTGGCAATGGTGGTGGATTGCGGTACGGGCTGGCTGGTAATATGCGCCAGCAATTTGCTCCCCACAGCCGGATCAATATACGCATCTCCCGCCACAGTGCCTTTCACAGCTCGGATCAACTCCTCGCGCGGCGTACCCTTGAGCAGATAGCCCAACGCGCCACTGCGAATGGCATCGAAGATCCATTCGTCATCGCCAAAAGTGGTCAGCACCAGAATTTTGATCTCAGGATGCACTTTATGAATTTCACGCGTGGCCTGAATACCGTTGATTCCCGGCATATTCAAATCCATCAGAATCAGATCGGGGTGTAGCTCTTCGGCCTTCTGAATGACTTCAGCGCCGCCATAGGCCAGCCCAACGACTTCGATCTCCGGGTCGACGCTGAGGATCATTTCCAGCCCTTCGGTCACAACAACCTGGTCGTCACAGATCAAAACCCGGATCATGGCGCGTTCTCCACCAGGGTCAGTTCGAGGGTGGTACCCGCCTCGGGGCTGCTCTCCACCCTGAGCCGCGCCCCGATGATTCCGGCGCGTTCGTACATGCCTTGCATCCCCAGCCGGTCGCCAGAAATATCTTTTTCGGCATCAAAACCGCGGCCATCATCTGCAATCGTCATCTGCATTCCGGCTTTATTATGGATCAAGCGAACGCTCACATTTTGCGCCGCAGCGTGACGGGTGATATTTGCCAGCG
This sequence comes from Chloroflexota bacterium, assembly GCA_018648225.1. Taxonomy (NCBI): domain Bacteria; kingdom Bacillati; phylum Chloroflexota; species Chloroflexota bacterium. The sequence goes on along the minus strand of JABGRQ010000165.1, from coordinate 15,802 downwards.
CTTCTTGCGCCACGCGGTAAAAACACTGCTCAACATCCGGCGCAAGCCCCTCTATTGTTTCGGGAATATCCAATATCAGGTTACATGCTGTACGAGTAGCAAAATCCTGACTGATGGATCGAATCGCCAGACTCAACCCCATTTCTTCGAGCGGAGAAGCTCGCAAATTACGCAATGTGCGCCGGGTTTCATCCAGGCCGCTGCGCGTGGTCTGCTGCATACGCCCAATCAGATTGCGCGCTTTTTCCGGCAGCGGTTCCATCACGGTTGTCAGGGCGTCGAACTGTACGGCCAACGCGCTAAGGGTGTGCGCCAGAGTATCGTGCAATTCGCGCGAAATTCGGTTGCGCTCGCGGCTGAGGGTTAGCTGCTCAACCGTGGCCGCGTGCTGTACAAGTTTGAGATTGGCATCAGAGAGTTTTTGGCGCTGTTCGCGCTGGGCGGTAATCATGCGGTTGACAACATAACCCAAAACCAGATAGGAAACGGTCGAGGTAATCATGCGCCCGTAGGCCATCGAGATTTCGCGCTCCGAGGGGGTAAAGCGCGGAATTTGCGACAACGGAGAAAATTGCATCAGGGCAATATCCAGCAGCAGGGTACCGAAGGTAAAAACAAGCACAGAGGAAAAACGGTATTGCCAGGCTACCAGTAATAGCAAGATGTAAAGAAAAGGCAACGGCTGCCAGAAGCCGCGCACCCCTGAAATATAGTGCTGCTCCAAAATCAGCCCCACAGCCGCGACGATCAGCGCCACAGGCAAATAGGCATCACCAAAAACCCGTTGTGCCCACGGGGTGAAAAGATACGCGCCCAGCAGCAAAATATTGATCACGAAAAAAATCGCCATCAGCGAAAGTTCCGGCTCGCTGTATAACGGATGTTTGGCGTCAAAAAGCGAATTTGTCAGCGGGGTGAATAAATAAAAAACGCCCCGCAAGATCACATACCAGCGGAAAATTTGCAATAAACCCGGTTCAAGCTGATCTTTTTTCATGGTTTTTATCATAGCATAAAATCATCGTGGAAACCTATATATCCGAGTCACACACGAATATGACTGCGGTCATACGTTTGAGACCCGCCCGTTGACCGCGCTCACTATGGTAAAAATTGGCACTTTGGTATCGTTGGGGAAGATAATAACAAACCGAACCGCAAAGACACAAAGCACACCAGGTTATTTTATGTACAGATTGGGTTCCTCGTATACGCCTGTGCGCTTTAGGGAATTGTGGCTTCGTGGCAGACAAATGAAGGAATGAGTTATGAAACGATTGCTAGCCTTTCTCAAAGAGAAAAATCTGTGGAACAAAAGAGTACTCTGGATTACGATGATTGTGACCATCGCGTTGGGGGCAGGTGGGTACTACCTGGTGAGGGCAGGGTCAACGCCCGAGGCAAGCGCCGCTGAAACTGCATTGCAAACTGCAGTTGCCCGCCGCGGCGATTTAATAATTTACGCCAGCGCATCGGGCGCAGTCGTGGCCTCCGCAGAAGTTACGCTGGGGTTTGAAGACTACGGCACTTTGAGCGAACTCGGTTTTGACCTCGGCGATGAAGTTCAGGCCGGTGATGTACTGGCCCTGCTCGACACCGAAGACACCCCCGAAGCCATCGCGGCCGAAGTTGCCCAGGCGCAACTGGATGTGCTCGAAGTCCAGAAAACGCTTGATGATCTCTACAGAAATGCAGATAAAGACGCCGCCATGGCGCTGATTGCCGTCGAAGATGCCCAAGTTGCCCTCGAAAATTTACTCAAATCAGGCACGCAACAGGCCGAAGCCTGGCAGGCATTGGTTGCCGCTCAGGAAGCCGTGGCAGATGCCCAGAGATCGTATACTTTCACCCAATCGACAGCCAACCAGGCCGATATTGATGCTGCCTGGGCGCAGGTTGTTTTGTCCGAAGACGCACTTGAGCGCGCTCAGGAGAATTACGCCCCCTATTCGGGCCGCGATGATAGTGACCTGACCAAAGCCAATTTTCAGGCACAACTTTCGGCAGCCCAGCAATCTTACGACGAAGCGGTGCGCGACTACAACGCCATGAATAGCACTGGCAGCGAGACCGACCAATCCATTGCAGCCGCCGAGTTGGCAACTGCCCAGGCTCAACTGGCCGATGCCGAGCGTGCCTGGGAACGTGCCAAAGCAGGCCCTTCTGCCGGTGAGATTGCCCTCGCTGAAGCCGAATTATCACTGGCTCAGGCTGAATGGGGACGTCTGAGAGACGGAACCGACCCCGAAGATGTAGCCTTTGCCGAGGCTGAACTCGCCAACGCCCAGGCCAATTTGAATCTGGCGCTCGAGAAACAAGCCGTGGTCAAGCTCGTCTCTCCGATCGCTGGAACTATTGTAGAAATCACTGCCGAAGTGGGCGAAACCCTGAGCGCCGATACCAAGTTCATCACGGTGGCAGATTTGAACCAGCCGCGCCTGGAAGTCTATCTCGACGAAACTGATATCGAAAATGTAGCCGTCGGCTATGAAGTTGAAGTAATTTTCGACGCCTTCCCCGATGATATTTTTAATGGGCACGTGATCGAAGTGGATCCCAGCCTGTACGAATCGGGCAATATTACTACCATCAAAACCCTGGTTGAACTAGATGTAGAATCGTTTTCCAAACCGCGTAGCCTGCCCATCGGCCTGAATGCGGCCGTGGATGTCATCGGCGGGCGCGCCGAGAATGCGGTACTCATTCCCGTAGAGGCGCTGCGCGAACTCGGCCCCGATGAATATGCCGTCTTTGTGGTCACCGATGATAACGAACCTAAATTGCGTATAGTTGAAGTTGGCATTATGGACTATACCTCTGCCGAAATTATCTCTGGCCTGGAAGCAGGCGAGATTGTAACGACCGGAATCGTGGCGACGGAGTAATATGAATCAATCCATTATTCAAACCAAAGAAATCACCAAAGTGTATGGCATGGGCGATGCCCAGGTACGGGCTTTGGATGGTGTGGACTTGTCCATCGGCGAAAATGAATTCGTCGCTATTATGGGCCCATCGGGTTCGGGCAAAAGCACGATGATGAATATTCTCGGCTGCCTCGACCGCCCCACCGAGGGGCAGTATTTCCTCGCCGGGGAAGATGTCAGTCAGTTTGACAAAACCCAACTCGCCATCATCCGCAACGAGCGCATCGGCTTCGTCTTTCAGAGTTTCAACTTGCTGGCACGCACCACCGCCCTCGAAAACGTACTCCTGCCCACACTCTACAACCGCGGCGAAGAAAAAGAAGACACTGAATACCAGCAAAAAGGCATTGCGGTACTTGAATCGGTAGGTTTAGGCGACCGTCTTAACCATCAACCCCACGAGATGTCCGGCGGACAAATTCAACGCGTGGCAATCGCCCGCGCCCTGATCAACGATCCCGTCATCATCTTGGCCGATGAGCCTACCGGCAACCTGGATAGCAAATCGGGCGCGGAGATTATGGAGCTACTTACCGAACTGCACGCCCAGGGCAGCACCATCGTCATGGTAACGCACGAAGATGAAATTGCCGAATTTGCCCAGCGCGTGATCCGTTTCCGCGATGGCGTGATTGAAATGGATAAAACTAACGGACAGAAGACCGAAGAC
>JABGRQ010000165.1:0-12105 GCA_018648225.1 Chloroflexota bacterium | reverse complement strand
GTGGCCGCGGTGATCATCATGATCGCCATCAGCGCCGGCGCCGAGGCTACCATTGAGGAAGAGATCATCAGTTTAGGTTCCAACTTGATCTTCGTGCAAGGCAGTTTCAGCCGGGGAGGTCCCGGATCCGGCAGCGGAAATAGCGGGGGGTTGGTCTACGACGATGCCTTTGCTATCGCCGACGAAGTCAACGGCGTGGCGGGCGTGGTCGTCGAACAGTCCAGCAGCGAAACCGTCAAAGCCAGTAACAACAGCATCGATGGCGTCTCGGTGCTCGGCTCCACCGAAGACCTGCCCTCCGTGCGCGATATTAATATTGCCCAGGGGCGCTATTTCACACAACAGGAAATTGACCGCACGCAAAAAGTAGTTGTTTTGGGCGCCAGCCTGGCTGAAGAACTCTTCGGCGACACCCCCCCTGTAGGGCAAACCGTCACCGTAGGCACTACAAAATTCACCGTTATCGGCGTTTTCGCCGAAAAAGGGCTCGTCGGTGATGTCGATTACGACTCGCGTATCTACATGCCCATCACGGTCGTCTTTCAGAAATTCACTCCCTCGCAGTTCGCTGCCATGAGGGGCGACAGCGTGCGCCTGATCTACGTTGAAGTCGCCGAAGATGCCGACCAGAATGATGTGATTTTACAAATTGAGCTCTTGCTTGCCAAACGACACGATGTCAGCCTGGATGAACCCGATTTCAGCATCACCACCCAGCAAGATATTATCACTACCCAGGAAGCCACCACCGAAGCCTTCCGCAATCTACTGGCCTGGGTGGCTGCTGTCTCGCTGATCGTGGGTGGTATTGGCATCATGAATATTATGATGGTCAGCGTCACCGAGCGCACCCGCGAGATTGGTATCCGCCAATCCATCGGAGCCAGCCCCAACGACATCCGCATGCAGTTCCTCACCGAGGCGCTGCTGCTCTCCCTGGTCGGCGGCCTGATCGGCGTCTTCGTCGGCGTGGGCGGTTCCTGGCTCTTCAATTTCACCGGCGGGATGCGCACCGTCATCGTCCCCAGTTCGATCCTGTTAGCTTTCGGTTCGTCTGCTGCGGTCGGTATTTTCTTTGGCTACTATCCGGCCAATAATGCCGCCCAGCTTGACCCGATTGAAGCGTTACGACACGAATAAAAAAAGGAATACAAAATGAAAAAATCGATCCTGATCCTCACCTTATTAACCACTATGCTGATCCTGTCCGCCTGCGGTGGTTCCGCTTCCGAGGCAGAAAGCGCCGCTACCCAACTCACCAGCACCGGAGAAGATGATCTCTCGGTGGAAGTGCAGCTTGCCCTAGGAACGGTGAAACTCGACGAAGGCGAAAACGCCATCGACGCGGCGCAAGCCGCGGAGTTGCTCCCGTTGTGGAAAGCGCTGCGCAGTTTCAGCGGGAGTGAAATTACCGCCCCCGAAGAAGTAGATGCGGTCGTCTCGCAGATTGAAACGACCATGACCAACGCCCAAATCAAAGCGATTGCAGCCATGCAGCTCTCGCGCGAAGATTTCGCCAGCGTATACGAAGCGTTGGGCATCGAAATTGCGTTTGGTGGCGATGACATCACCCCCGAAATGCAAGCCACCATGCAAGCAGCCCGCGAGAGCGGCGAAGGTCCGCCCGAAGGTTTTGGTGGCGGGCAAGGCATGGGCGGCGGTTCCGGCGGCGGTGGCGGCGAAACCGCGCTGGATCCCGCAGCACGCGAAACCGCGATTGCCGAGCGCGGCGGCACGCGCGGGGCAGGCGTAGGCGTCAACACCGCCCTGCTCGATGCGATCATCGAATTTCTGGAATCAAAAACCCAATAGCAACGTATAATAAGGTGATAATCTCTTTGCATGAAAAATGACTGTCACCTTATGATTACCCATCAAACTGTGATGCGAAAATACCTTCGAGCCACCTCCCTCATTCGGGTTTGCCTGTTTCTATTGACTTTGACCCTCGCGCTGCCCCTCACCGCTCTGGCGGAAAGCGGCGTGCAGCCCTATGGCGCGGTACACCAGGCCTGGATTGATCCATCGCCCAGCAACCCCGGCATCGAATACGGCAATGCTATCGCCATGCACGGCGATACTCTGGTGGTAGGGGCGCAGCACGACAATGCCACCATCGGCATAGATACCATCTACTACGTGGGGGCAGTTTACGTCTATGTGCTCGAAGAGAATACCTGGGTTTTGCAAGCGCGGCTCTCGCCCAACGATCCTGAAAGTGGCGATCTGTTCGGCAGTTCAGTAGACATCTCCGGCGATACGCTGGTTGTCGGCGCGGTGGGCAGCGATGGCACGGATGATACCGGTGAATATGCCCCGGAAATGGGGGCGGTTTACGTGTTCACACGCAGCGGAGAAACCTGGACTCAACAGGCCAAAATCGAACCGCTGGATGGTCTCGAGGACGATAATTTTGGTAATGCGGTTTCGCTGATCGGTGAGCGTGTTGTTGTGGGGGCCAGCAGCAAAGATATTGGCACAACGTCAAACGCGGGCAAAGTATATTCGTATTATCGCAACGGCAGCAAATGGTATGCCGCTCAGAGCATTACCGCCCCGAAAATCGAAAAAAACGCCACTTTCGGCTCTTCAATAGATTATGACGGCGCGCGTGTTGTCGTTGGCGCACAGGCCGAAAAAGATGTCGGCGCGGCGTATGTTTTCTATCGCACAGGCAGCAAGTGGACGCTGGAATCCACGCTGGATGCTGACGACGATCAGCAAGGGGATAATTTCGGCGCATCGGTTGCCATTGATGGCGAAACGATTGTTGTTGGCGCGCCCTTCGCGGACCCCAATCTGGGCTTCGGCGACATCACCAACGCCGGGGCCGCCTATATCTACCGCAAAGCTGCCGGAGGCTGGCGACAGGAAACCAAACTCGTTGCCGAAAACGCGGCCACTTTCAGCCATTTTGGGAGATTTGTAAGTACCAACAATAACCGCGTCGTCGTTGGGGCCACGGGCTACAGCATCGGCAATATTCTGCGCGCCGGTTCGGCCTATGTTTATGATCGTAATGGCGGCGAATGGCCGCTGCAAACTCAAATCTTCTCGGCCGACCCATATATTGACGCCGGTTTTGGGGCCAGTATCACTTTTGATGACGAGATTATTTTCATCGGCGAGCCGGGCAGCGATACTGTCAATCGTGCAGGCCGCGTGCATATTTATGCGCTGCGCGAGGGCGTATTGCCAGAGACCGGCTTTGCCCCCAATTCAATGACGGAATTATCACAACCCCCCGCGAGCGTTGACACCAGCCTGGGGGATTTGCAGATCAGCATCCCTGAGATTAGTCTGCAAACTGAGATTGTCTCTATCCAACGGCGGGCCAACACCTGGGGCGTGGACTGGCTGACGACCTCGGTGGGGCATCTGGACGGAACCGCGTATCCTACGCATGTGGGCAATACGGTGCTCGCCGGGCATGTCAACCTCCCCGATGGTAGTAACGGCCCCTTCGCTGCCGTCGACCAACTCCAATGGGGAGATGAGATCATCCTGCGCCTCGATGGGGTCAACTATATTTACGAGATCCGCTCGATCTACACGACCGACCCCCATAATTTAGACATCCTTGAAAAAAATGATGGCTACGACTGGCTGACATTAATCACCTGTGCCGAATTCGATGAAACCAGCGGCATTTTCAGACAGCGCGTTGTGGTTGAAACGGTTCTGGTAGACCAAAGATAAAGCCCCCAAAATTACTTGCTGACTTCTTTTACGAACAAAGTCCATAGTACATGATAATAATCGGCTTGAGCGCCTTCGATAATCTCAACTGAATTACCTTCCCAAACGCCGCCATCCCTGCGCCCAATAATGCTATCGTAAACCAGCCAGATGTAGTTATCCTGAAACATCAGGCAGATGCTATTTTCTGGTCTTTGAGCGCAATCGCCGGAATACGGGGGTTGCTCTACATAATCGGAGGGTGGGGCAGGCACAGAATTTGTTGGCGTTGGTACAGATATAGGCTGAGATGGGGTTTGAGCTAATGGGGCTTCAATACGCAATTTCAGCGTGGGATCCCCCAATATGACCGAGGTGGCAAAGTGCAACTCGCGCTCCTCAGACCAGGGCCAGGCCAATGGCACATTAACATGATCGAGAATCGCATCGCCAAAACTCTGCCCTTGAGACATGGCAGTAGCGATATTATGCCCAAAAAAACCGTTTTGGTTGGTGCCCATGCCGCCTGAATTGTTGGTGGTGCCTCTGGCAACCAGCGCCAAACTATTGGGGCTGTAAAGCGCTGCTGTGAGGAAGTTATCGGCGTAATCCAGATTTCCAACCGCACAGCCATCGCTCCAGAAGAATGCCGTACTGACAGGGTTGTTTTCTACCCAGAGGATGTCGATTTGCCCATGTGCGCCCCACCAACCATGCGCACTGAGTACAGCAAAGTCGGCTACACCCGCCGACATATCACGATAACCCTGAGCCGCGGTCAATCCAGTCACAGCGCTATCAAAATAGAAATGCACATTCGGCGCGTTACTAAACGGGGTCCAAGAGTAGTCCCCGTCGGTCAGCCATCCAACAACTTGATCATGTTCAGCCATTGTCGTAGCTGTATGATGCTCATTTATTTCGATAAAAGCGCGCGGCATTGTATATTCGCCCATTCGGTAGGCGTGATTTTTGATGAAATAGCGTTCAACGGCTTGAACTGTGGCGTTGAACTCGTCTTTATAAACTGGCATCACCCCCACCCAAATTTCCCAATCGACTTCACCTTCATGGATATTGTACGAGTACTCAAATCCACCGAGAGAACTATAATCGTCCGTTATATCGAAAATACCATCCAGGTCGCTATAGTATTGGAAACTGATGACTTCTTCCGGCTCCAGGGGTGCATTTGGCCCCGATGAGGTCATGAACGTCTGATGCGCATAGGGCAAATCACCCATCAATATCGCCCCGCTCAAGTGTTCCTGATTCTCCAGATAGAGATTAGCCAGATACGCGCGTATTGCTGGCGGATTCTGAAAATCTGAAATACGCTCGATGATTGTATATCCATCCGCACATAAATCAGCTTCAAACTGATCCAAACCAGAGCGAATATTGGCTGCGAGCAACGGCTCGACAATTATCACAACACTCTTTCCCGAATGACTGCACGCTGTGACTGTAGTCAGCGGGCCGGTTGGTTCTGGCAATGAAGAATTTGCAATTGGCGCTTGTGTGGCAACTGCTATAGTTCGCACTTCAGTTTGCGTCGGTTGGCCCAAAGCGCGCTCAGCAGGCGTTGGCGCTATAGATAACGGCAGATTACAGGCAAGCCCCAGCGTGAATATAGTGACGAAAAGAAAAGCAATCCGATTTCTTTGCATTTGAGAAACTCTCCACGATAGGTTAAAGATTATATCAACAACCGTTGCGCGCTCATGGCTTGTCGGGGCGGCTTTCCAGAACCTTCGGGGCTCCGCCGCAATAATAGATATTTCGGGTACAATTGCAGTGAACTTGGCGATTCGGAAAATCAGAAATTCGAAATACACTCTGTCTCCCGGGTTTCGTAGTCACCGCAATTCAACCATGTAAGATGAGGTTACGCATATGAACACAAAAAAAATCATCATTCTGCTGAGCGTCAGCATCCTATTGCTGCTATTCAGCGGCTGCGATTTTCCCAACAGCGAAGGGGAAGAAACCCTCTCTGCGGAGAAAATTCTCACCGCGGTCGCCGAAACAGTTTCTGCCAGTCTCTCGCTCACACCGCCCGCCACCGAAACCAGCACCCCGACAGCAACCGCCACTGAAACCGTGACCCCCACGGCTTCTCCCACTTTCACCAGCAGCCCGACAACCGCGCCAGCGGTGAACCCAGGCACGCAAGGCGGCTGCGACAGCGCCGCCTTTGTCAGCGATGTCACCATCCCCGATGGCACGGTGCTTGCCCCCGGCGCAGCCTTCACAAAAACCTGGCGCATTCAAAACGCCGGAACCTGCACCTGGAACACCAGCTACGCGGTCGTTTTCGTGAGCGGCACCCAAATGGGCGGGGCCAGCCCACAGCTATTGACCGCTGACGTCGCCCCCGGCTCGTCGGTAGATATTTCTGTCGCCATGACCGCTCCCGCCACCGCGGGTAGCTACACCGGCTACTGGCAGCTCAAGAACGCCGCCGGGGTTACCTTTGCGCAATCGTTTTACGTGCAAATTCAGGTTGGCAGCGGAGCTACCCCCACGGCGACCGCCACTGGCCCCACCCCCACGCCGACGCTCACCCCTACCGGCCCAACACCCACAACCGATCCGAATGCGGCCAACAAGCCGGATTTAGCAATTTCATCCTATACATCCGTATCGGGTTCAGGAAATAGAGAAATCGATTTTGTCATAGTGATCGCGAATAACGGTGGCACTGCCGCCGAAAATTTCGTTGTTGAATGGTGGGCAGGCGACGAAATCGGAAATACGCCAGCAGAATCGGAGACAATTTCTATCCCGGCCAACGGCACAAAGGAGTGGAAATTCTCTCACGGCTATGACAGTAGCGGCCCCTACACGACAATAATCAAACTCGATTCAGTTGGCAATAAAGTTGACGAAAGCAACGAAACGAATAATACGCATAGCAGTACTGTGTCGCCGTAGGCAACCAAAACCGACCATTCATCAAAAACATATTTCCAAAAGACCTTTCAGGTTTTTGAAACCTGAAAGGTCTTTTAACGGTAAAATAAAAGCCATTCGCACGCTAAGGAGTATAAAACCATGTCCAACCCCCTTTATATTGATCCCAGCACTGGCGGGATGCTCTTTCAGGTTCTCGCCGTTATTTTTGCCGCACTTTCCGGCGTGATTTTGTTCTTCTCTGGCCGGATCAAAATGTTCTTCAACCGCATTGCGCGCAACATTCGCGAGCGCGGCGAAGAAGCCCCCGAAACCAACGAAGAAAACTGAAACGCAAAGCCGTAAGGATGCAGAGTCACAAAGATTTTTAATATTCTTCTCGGCGCCTTTGCGCCCTTGCGTTAAAACCCTATGAACACTATCCTCCTCGGCCTGGACGCCTTTGACCCCCAAATTTTCGAAAATTTAAGCGCGCAGGGGGTGCTCCCCGCCCTGACGAAATTCGCTGAACAGCAGCATTACTCGCGCTTCGCCGTCTCTGCCCCGCCGCAAAGCGAAGTCTCCTGGACGAGCATCGCCACCGGGCTGGACCCTGCCGGTCATGGCATGTTCGATTTCGTCCACAGAAACCCGGCCAACTACAGCCTGTTCGTCTCGCTGCTGCCCACCCGCCAAACGCGCCTGGGCACCGAATTCGCCCGCCCTCACGAAAGCCACACCCTCTTCGACGAAGCCATCCAGCAGGGCTATCCGGCCACTTCGTTGTGGTGGCCGGCTACTTTCCCGGCGCGCCTCGATTCCCCCGTCAGGCAAATCTCCGGCCTGGGCACCCCCGATATTCACGGTCGCCTGGGGGTTGGCGTGGGCTATTATTACGGAGAAACGCCCCAACAGGCCGATGCCAAAATCCCCGTGGAGAATCTCGAAAAAAAAGCGGGGGACTCATTTTCTGGAAATCTGGCTGGGCCAGCGCAAAAAAAATCCGATTCCGCCCCAAGCGCCAGCAGCGCATTTGAACTCAGCTTCCAGGACGCAGGCCGCGCCCGATTGACTCTCGGCAAACAGACCATTGACCTGACCCTCGGCCAATGGAGTCCGATTTTAGAAGTCAAATTCAAAATGGGCTTCATGGTCTCGGTTCATGCCGTCACGCGCGCCATCCTCACCCGGGGACTCCCCGAACCGCGGCTCTACTTTTTGCCGTTACAAATTCACCCGTTGCACCCTATGTGGCGCTACGCCACGCCGCGCGGCCTGGTCAAAGATGCCTGGAGCGCATCTGGCGGTTATCTCTCGCTGGGCTGGCCGCAAGACACCACCGCCCTCGAAGAAGGTTGGCTCAGCGACGCGCAATTCCTGGCGCTTTGCGAAGAAATCTTCGAAACACGCCGCCGCGTTTTTATGCACAATCTGGAAAACTACCGCGAAGGCGTACTGGCTGTGGTATTCGACACTCTCGACCGCGTGCAGCACATGCTCCAACACCAGCGCCCCGACATCATCGAAAAATGGTATACAAAATTTGACCGCGTCGCCGGGGAAGTTATCGCCCGCGTCGAGCAGATGCCCTCCAAAGCGCAATTGCTGGTCGTCTCCGATCACGGTTTCGCCGAATTCGATACCAAAGTTCACGTCAATCGCTGGCTCGAAGAAAAAGGCTATCTGGCGACCAAGCCCGAAACAGAAAGCTCGCTCGAAAACGCAGACTGGGGCAAAACACAAGCCTACGCCCTCGGGCTGAACAGCCTGTATCTCAACCTGAAAGGCCGCGAAGGCCAGGGCCGCGTGCCTTCTGATCAGATTGGCGATACGCTCGAAAACCTGCAACGTGATTTACTGGCCTGGCATACCCCCGACGGGCGCGCCGTCTTCAACAGCGTGCGGCGCAGTAGCGAACTGCACACTGGCCCCTACGCCGAACTGGCCCCCGACTTAATTTTGGGCTTCAAACGCGGCTTCCGTGCCTCCGCTGAAACCGGCCTAGGCAAGTGGAAATCTACCAGTCTCGAAGAAAATCGCGACCACTGGCGCGCCGATCACTGCATTGATTCCGATCTCGTCCCCGGCGTACTCTTCTCCAATCAAGGCTTCAAGGGCGTCTCACAGCCATCCTACCGAGATTTCCCACAGATTGCTATCGGCATGACGCCCAAAGCCAATGCCACCCCGCCGCGCAGCGATCTCAACACCGAGGAGCAATCCGACCTCGAAGAACGCCTCAAGGGGTTAGGCTATTTATAATTTTTAACGCAAGGGCGCAAAGTGGCAAAGACGCCAAGTATCTTTTTTGTTTCCCTTTGCAGCCTTGCGTCCCTGCGCCTTTGCGTTATACACTTGCAATGAAAATTTTCAAACTCTCCAAACCCAACTTGTGGACGCTTTTCCTGATGACCGCCTTCCCCACGCATGTGTGGACGATTCTGTTGGCTTTTCAGGATTTCTCCTGGATGACCGCGCGTAACAACAGTTGGGATGCCGTCGGCGTTGGAGCCTATGGTCTGCTGGCTGCCTTCGTGGAGAGTATTTTTGTCTTTGTTGTTGCCTTGCTGCTCAGTTTGTTGCTGCCGCGATCATGGGATGAGAAAAAACGTCTCGCCGCGCTCACCGGCCTGATATTTATTGTGGCAATCGCCGAAATTCTCAATCAACTCTACTTCCTGAACGGATTGCCCCCGAGCATTTTCGCCTTTCTCCTTCACAGCGGACATCCGCTGCGCTATCTCTACGGCACAACACTGGTCGTGAGCATCGCCGCATTAGCATTGTCGCTTTACTTCACCGCTACATCCAAGAAATTTGTCGACGCGGCACAAAACATCATTGAACGTCTCTCTCTGCTGACCATGCTTTATTTGCTGCTCGACTTCGTCGGGCTGGTGATTGTGGTCGTGCGCAATCTATCATAGTGCGATTTCCAACCTCAGTAAAAAGCTCACCGCAGAGAACGCCGAGTTCGCGGAGAAAAATGAAAGAAATTCTCTGCGCTCTCAGCGCACTCTGCGGTAAAGATTTGCGTGCATGTGGTAAAAAAATATCCTTATGATAACTTCTCTCTCTCGCCGTGATTTTCTCAAACTGGCCGGGCTTTTCTCAGCCGGGGCTGCCCTGCCGGGCTATTTGCGCCCCAACCTGTTGAACGCTAACGCCAACGGGCAAAACGTGCTCATCATTGTCTTCGATGCCTGGTCGGCAAAAAATATCTCGCTCTACGGCTATGATCGCCACACCACACCCAATTTGGCGCGACTAGCTGAAAAGGCAATTGTGTATCACAAACACAGCGCCGGAGGGCATTTCACCACGCCGGGCACAGCATCCTTGCTGACCGGCACCACCCCGTGGACGCACCGCGCTTTCAAACATAACGACATCGTAGACCCCGGCCGCGTGCAGCATAATTTATTCAACACCTTCCCGTCGTATCATCGTGTATCCTATACGCACAACCCCCTCGCCGACACAATCCTGAAGCAATTTCTGACGGATATTGACGAGCACACCCCCTGGCAAGATTTATATCTGGAGAGCGACCCGCTGGTAAGTAATATTTTCGCCAACGATCAGGATGTCGCCCTGATTGGCTGGCGACGGGCGATGAAGCGCCTGGAAGAAGAAGGCCATTCGTATACGCTCTATCTCTCGCAAATTTACCAGCACTTTGCCTTAAAAAAAGTCGCCCAACTCAACGAGCAATTTCCCCGCGGCATTCCCATCTATAATGATCTGGGGCTAAACTTCTTTACCCTGGAGCAAGGCATTGACTGGACGCACAATCTGCTCGGCGAGTTGCCGCAGCCTTTTTTGGGCTATTTCCACTTTTTGCCGCCGCACGACCCCTATCATACACGCCACGATTTTGTGGATGCTTTCGTAAACGACGGTCTTGGCCCGCGCGAAAAACCATTGCACCCCCTCGACCAGGGGATTGCCAAAAGCCGCATGATCGAGCGCCACCGCTGGTATGATGAGTTTATTCTCTATGTAGATGCCGAATTCGCCCGTCTGCACACCATGCTGGAACAAAGCGGCCTGCTCGAAAATACCTGGCTGGTGCTGACTGCCGATCATGGCGAGATGTTTGAGCGCGGTATTCTCGGGCACGTGCCACCGGTTTTCCACGAACCGATTATGCACATTCCGTTGATGATCTTCCCGCCGGGACAAAGCGAGCGCGTGGATGTATACGAGCGCACATCGGCGATTGATTTACTGCCTACGCTGCTGCAACTTACCGGGCAGGATATTCCGGGCTGGGCCGAGGGGCTGGTACTGCCCCCCTTTGCGGCTGCCACCCCGCGGGCGGCGCGCGAAATTCCCATGCTCCAGGTGGAGGGTTACCATCCGGATGGCAGCATCCACAAAGCCACGACTGTGCTTCAACAAGGGGATTTTAAAATCATGTGGTATCTGGGATACGAAGCCCTGGATGCAACCGGCGAATATATTGAGCTTTACGACCTGGCGGCTGATCCTGAAGAAATGAACAATCTCTACCCCCGGGAAAAAACCCGCGCCGACGAAATGCTGGCCGTGCTGCGCGTAAAACTAGATGCGTTGAACGCTGAACTGACCAGATAATTAATAGCGGTGAAACTGTTCTAGCGAGGTGACAGGCACTTCAAAAGTGCCTGTCACCTATCCACTTAGGAAGACAGCACCTGCCTGCGCCGCAACCCGAAAAAGATAGCCACAAAATAGAGCAGATAGCCCGTCACTTCGCTGAGCGAAGGGTTGCCGTTATAGCCAAACAGCGATTTCAGCACCACGCCCAGGGGGCCGTTCTCGTCCACAATGTGATTTACATCCCATAGATGCTCCACCAGCGCCGGAATCCAGCCAACCTCGTTAAATTCGTGGATGCCGTGCGCCACCAGCCCGGCGGCGAATATAATCAGCAAAAAACTCGTCACCTGGAAGAAACGCCGCAAATTCAGGCGTGCAGTGCTGGCAAACAGCGACCAGCCCAGCACGGCGGATGCCGCCAACCCGAGGGCCGCGCCAAGCAGGGTTTGCGCCGCGGTGGAGGTGATCGCAGCCGCGGTCAGGAAAAGCGCCAATTCAATCCCCTCACGAACAACCGCAAAAAATGAGAGCGCAAATAATGCCTGCGCGCGGCTACTCTGCGCCGCCCGGCGGACATCGCTCTCAAGTTCACTTTGCAAGGTGCGCGCCTGACGCTGCATCCAGAAAATCATCCAGGTGAGGACTGTGGCCGCGGCAAACATGGTAAGGCCTTCAAAAATTTCTTCGGTAGCGCCCTCAAAGGAGGCCCCAAGCAGATTCAGCAGCCACGCGCCTATGATGCTAACCGCCGCCGCGCTCACAACGCCCAGCCACACCGCCGGAGCCAATTCGGTGCGCTGCAGCTTGCGCAAAGCGCCAAAGACAATCCCAATAATCAGGGCGGCTTCGAGGCCTTCTCTCAACGCCAGTAAGAAACTGGGGAACATGTGCAAACTCCTTAAAATACCGATAAAAATAGTCCGATTTCGAGAATTGTATCAATAGAGC
>JABGRQ010000164.1 GCA_018648225.1 Chloroflexota bacterium | reverse complement strand
TCGAGGTGGAAAGCTGCTCCTCAAACGAGTTCGCCACCTTCGAGATTCTACACTCCGAGCCAGTTCCTGGCGCTTTCCAACCCATCAGCCCCGATGTCAGCATCTGTAAAGACTGCCTGCGTGAACTCTTTGATCCTGATGATGCGCGTTATTTGTATCCCTTCATCAACTGCACCAACTGCGGGCCGCGTTTTACGATCATACAGGACATCCCCTACGACCGCCCCAAAACCACGATGGCACCCTTCGCAATGTGCCCTACCTGCCGCGCCGAATACGAAGACCCCACCGACCGCCGTTTCCACGCCCAGCCGGTGGCGTGTCCGGATTGTGGGCCAAAAACATGGTTAGAAGTTGAAGGTTTAAAGTTAAAAAATGAAAGCCAATTTTCAACTTTAAACCTTCAACCTTCAACCGATTTTTCACCAATCCAACAAACCCAACAGCTTCTTGCCAATGGACGCATTCTCGCCATCAAAGGTCTGGGCGGATTTCATCTGGCCTGCGACGCTACCAACGCCGCCGCAGTCGAAGAATTACGCCGCCGCAAGTTGCGCGTCGATAAGCCCTTCGCTTTAATGATGCCCGACCTCGCCACGATTGAACAGCATTGCATCGTCAGCAAGGCCGAACGCGAACTGCTGACCTCGCGCCAACGTCCGATTGTGCTGCTCGAACGCCGCCCGGATTCACCCATCGCCGAGGCGGTTGCCCCGGGGCAAAATAACCTGGGGGTGATGCTGCCCTATACGCCGCTGCACTATTTGCTATTTCACGACGGAAAACGGACGACGAAAAACGGGAATTCCCCCGCCGCCCGCCGCCTACCCTCCGTCCTGGTAATGACCAGCGGCAATCTCAGCGAAGAACCAATTGCCTATACGAATAACGAAGCGCGTGAACGCCTCAACGGGTTGGCAGATGCCTTTTTGATGCACAACCGCGAGATCCATGTCCGGTGTGATGATTCAGTGGTAAGAGCGCCTAAAACGTCGGAGGTCACGACCTCACGACGTCACGACACATTTCTTTTACGACGCTCGCGCGGTTATGCCCCATTTCCTGTCATCTTGCCTTGCGCCGTTCCCCCCATCCTCGCTACTGGCCCTGAGTTGAAAAATACCTTTTGCCTGGCAAAAGACCGTTACGCCTTTCTCAGCCATCATATTGGCGATATGGAAAATTATGAGACTCTGCAATCTTTCGAACAAGGCATTGAGCATTTCGAGCGCCTGTTCCGCATTCAGCCCGAATTGATTGCCTGTGACTTGCACCCCAATTATTTAGCCACGCGCTACGCCCTGGAACGCGCCGAACGCGAAAATGTACCCACTTTCAACATCCAACACCACCACGCCCACATTGCCGCCTGCATGGCCGATAATGGCCTGAGCGGTGACGAGCCGGTGATCGGCGTTTCCTTTGACGGCACGGGCTACGGTGACGATGGGGCGGTTTGGGGCGGCGAGTTCCTGATTGCAGACTATTCCGGCTATCAGCGCTGCGCCCATCTGGCTTACACACCGCTGCCCGGCGGCGACAAGGCTGTGCGCGAACCCTGGCGCATGGCGCTCTCGTGGCTGCACACGGCAGGGATTGCGTGGGATGGCGATTTAGCTCCAGTTGCTTATGCAAAACGGCCACAGACCAAGGACAGCCGTCAGTCGTCAAACGTCAGCCGGTTTAAAATTCTGCGCCACCAACTCGAACGCGGAGTCAACGCGCCGCCCACTTCCAGCGCGGGACGCCTCTTCGACGCGGTAGCCGCTCTGGCCGGCGTGCGGCAGACGGTCAATTATGAGGCGCAGGCGGCGATTGAATTCGAAAATCTGGCAGACGCATCCATCGAGGATGGGTATCCCTTTGAGCATACCGGCGGCCAACTCAACCCCCGCCCGATGCTCATGGCTCTGATCGCCGATCTGCGCGCCGGGGTCGGTATCCCCATAATTTCGGCCAGATTCCACAACGGGCTGGCACAAGCCATCATCCAAATCTGCCTGGCTATGCGCGCAGAATATAACGTCAACAAGGTGGCGCTCAGCGGCGGTGTGTGGCAAAATATGACACTATTGGAAAGATCGCTTGCTCTGCTCGAAAAAGAGAAATTTGAAGTTCTTATTCACACTAAAGTGCCTGCCAATGATGGCGGCCTTTCGCTCGGACAGGCCATGATCGCGGCCCGGCAACTTGTTGGATAATCTTTGGAGGTAGCGCTATGTGTCTCGGAGTTCCCGGAAAAATTGTTGAAATCTACGAAAAAGGCGGCCTGAAAATGGGCAAGGTCGATTTTGGCGGCGTCGTGCGCGAGGCCTGTCTGGAATATGTGCCAGAGGTTGAGGTCGGCAACTACACCGTTGTGCATGTTGGTTTTGCGATCAGCCTGCTCAGCGAGGAAGATGCCCAGGCCTCGCTGGAAATTTTGCGCGAGATTGTCTCGCTGGAAGATGAATTAGGGCTAAATCTACCGCCAATTGCGCATCGCCCCTCCTCGTGAAATATATCACTGAATATCGCGACGCCGAACTGGTCAAAGGTGTGATCAAGGAACTGCATAAAACCGTCACGCGCCCCTGGGTGTTGATGGAAATTTGCGGCGGGCAGACCCATGCGATTGTGCGCCACGGCATCGACCAGCTTTTGCCGGAACAGATTGAGTTGGTACACGGGCCGGGCTGCCCGGTGTGCGTGACTCCTTTGGAGTTGATTGACAAGGCCCTGGCAATTGCCTCCCGCCCGGAGGTGATCTTCACTTCGTACGGCGATATGCTGCGTGTACCCGGCTCGCAGCAAGATTTATTCTCCATCCGCGCCGCGGGCGGGGATGTGCGCGTGGTCTATTCGCCGCTGGATGCGCTCAAAATTGCCCAGGACAATCCCGATAAAGAAGTTGTCTTTTTCGCCATCGGTTTCGAGACCACCGCTCCGGCGAATGCGATGACCGTTTTACAGGCCAAAGCGCTGGGCGTGAAGAATTATAGTATTCTGGTTTCGCACGTCTGTGTGCCCCCGGCGATGCATACGATTTTGGGGTCACCCCACAACCGCGTGCAGGGATTTTTAGCCGCCGGGCATGTTTGCGCTGTGATGGGCTATTGGGAATATCCGCCGATTGCCGAAAAATACCAAATTCCGATGGCAGTGACCGGCTTCGAACCATTGGATATTGTCGAAGGCATTCTCGCCGCGGTAAAACTGCTCGAGGCTGGCCGCGTAGAAGTGGCAAATCCCTACTCGAGGGCGGTTACTTTCGAGGGCAATCTGCCCGCACAAAAAGTGATTGCCCAAATCTTCCAGGAATGCGACCGCAAATGGCGCGGCATCGGCACGATCCCGATGAGCGGCTGGTGCCTGCGTCCTGAATATGCTGCCTTCAACGCCGAATTGAAATTCAATGTTCAGGCGATTCAATCCGAAGAGTCGCCGTTGTGCATTGCCGGAGAAATACTGCAAGGGCTGAAAAAACCGCATCATTGCCCGGCATTTGGCAAAGAATGCACACCCGAACAGCCTTTAGGGGCCACAATGGTCTCCGATGAAGGCGCTTGCGCGGCGTATTATAAATATGGCAGACAATTGGAATTCTAATTATGACGGACGACGGACGACCGACGACGGATAGCTTACCCAACATGCAGGGCCCAGTTTGCCCCGTGCCGTTGCGTCACGGCAAAAAAATCGTCATGGGGCACGGCAGCGGCGGCAAGCTGATGAACGACCTCATCAAAAATACTTTTTTACCGCCGCTGGATAATCCCACCCTGCGCGCGGGCAACGACGCGGGTGTCGTAGCGCCCAACGCATGCACGCAACTCGCCATCAGCACCGATGCGCATGTCGTTTCGCCGCTATTCTTCCCCGGTGGCGATATTGGCAAGCTGGCGGTGTGTGGCACAGTCAACGACGTGGCGATGATGGGCGCAACCCCCCAATATCTGACTGCCGGATTTATTCTCGAAGAGGGTGTGGAAATTGAGACGATTGAGCGCGTGGTGGCCTCGATGAAAGCTGCCGCTGCGGAGGCTGGTGTAGAAATTGTGGCAGGGGACACAAAAGTTGTCGAGCGAGGCAAAGCCGATGGGCTGTTTATCACCACCGCGGGCGTAGGCACGCTGCTCCCCGGCGTAGAAGTTGGCGGAGCGCTGGCGCAGCCTGGTGATGTAGTGATGGTTTCAGGCTATATTGGCGATCACGGAATCGCGGTTCTGGGGGCGCGTGGCGAGTTGGGCTTTGAAAGTGATATTCAGAGCGATGTTGCGCCATTAAACCATCTCATCGCCGCAATTCTGGATGCCAGCGATGCAATCCATGTTTTGCGCGATCCAACCCGCGGCGGCGTGGCCTCCACGCTGAATGAAATTGCGGTGCAATCTGAGGTGTGCATTACCCTGCATGAAGAAAGTATCCCGGTACGGCCCGCGGTAGCCGGGGCCTGCGAGATGTTGGGATTTGATCCGCTATATATTGCCAACGAGGGCAAGCTGATTGTGATCGCTGGAAAAAACGACGCGCAAAAGATATTGGATACCATGCGCCAACACCCCTACGGAAGTAATGCTGTCATCATTGGCGAAGTTGTCGAGACGCCAGCCCGGCGCGTGCTGATGAAAACGACAATTGGCGGCAGGCGCGTGGTCGATGTGCTGGCCGGGGAAATGTTGCCGCGCATTTGTTAGTCGGATTTTCAGCAGGGAGGCTTTATGGAAGATAATATTCGTGCCGCCGGACAGACATCGGTTGTGCTGGTGCTCAATATGAAGCGCTTTATTGCCCCAGAAGATCAGGCGCGCTTTGAGGAGCTACGCGGCAGCCCGGAACTGGTGCGCGTGCTGCAAAAAAACTGGCCCGCTCAGCTTCAACAGGGATATGCTTTTCGCCCAGCCAAACCCAACGAGATTCTAGACCCGCACGACAACCAGGCCGTTGCCCGCATGTCGCCTGAGGAAATTGGTTTTGTCACCGGCATCTTCCGTCAAATTATGCTGGAAGATTACTCGCCCCCGGAATACTCCGTCATCAAAGAGCATATTCGTTTCCCCGAACCCATTTGGGAGAATCTCCAGTTCAAAAAACTTTTCCGCGAAATCTGGTTCAACTGGGAGATTTCTGTCCGCCCAACCATGACGGGTATGTTTATTATCAAGCTCAAGCAAAGCTACCCCACTCCTACGCCTATCTTGCAAATTGCATCCGATGTACTCGGGCTTCAGATGTCTTTCGATATTCCTGGCGCTCTGAATTGGATGGAAAAATTACAGAAGGTATACGCCAACGACCAATTGGCGTTGCAAGAAAAAGAGGCTTCGGTTAAAGAATTCTTAAAATGGCTGGGGGGCAACCATAACCATTCTATACCCGATGCGTATGTCGATTATGCGCCTGTACAATGGCAGCTTGCCATGGAAATATGCCGCCGCTTTGTGCAGGAAATCGGTTTGAATATTCCCTTTGGGCAGAATGGCCCGGTGAAGCTGCAAGTCCCCGATCCACAACTTTCGCCGCCGCTGCACGATGCGTATGTTATCTACCGTTTCAACGAACTCACTGCGCCGGGAAATGCGCTCAAAAAGAAAGGGGGCGGCAAGAATCATATTCTGGTATCCCCCAGCGATATTCAAAACTCGCGCTTTGTTCGCCGCGGTCTGGCCCAATTGATTGAAGGCTCGATTCTAAAAAACCAGCGCAATGATTCACCCAATGGCTCGGAGCGCCGTTTTGCACGCCCGCGCAAAACGCAAATCGACGCGCTCATGGATACCGACAAAGCCTCATGGGTTGATGAACTCTGCCTGCTTACGGCGCGCTCTACTATCATTATGCCCTCACGCAAGGCACGTAATGACGAGTTATTTATCTCCACATTACCCGCGGCAACCAGCCAGGTCAATTATCTTTGGTATTGGGAGGCCATTGAAAGGCTGCTCGAATTTGTAATTGAAGTCCGCGTTTTGGTGCAATTGGTCGAGCGCAACAGCGCCACGCTGATGCAGGAATTTGTACGTATGCTGCGCCACACGCGCACATCGCTATTGGATGGCGATCTTGAAATTAATCGCGATGTGCTTATCCAACTCTCGAACCGCGCCGCCAATTTGAGTCGCCTTTCCGGTTTGGGGCAGGGTCTCAGCAATCCCCAATTATGGGGGCGCGCTGAATTTGCGGTCGAAAAAGCCAGCTATCTCTTCCAGCGGCTTGGCGTTCCCCTGTTGCTGCAACACACCGAGCGCAATGTTAATCACATCAACGACCTGATTAACCATGTGGATGAGTTATATCTCGCCAGTATCTCCGAGCGCAGCAACCGTCAATCATTCTGGGTTTCGGCGGGATTGGCAGGCGTTTCACTGGCATTTATTCTCTATACACTGCCATCTTTCTGGATTGATCTGAACGAAACTATCAAGTCGTTCAGCCCTGATACAACAGATGGCATCTTTAAGATTCCCGTTCCCTGGGAGGCGATTCTAAAACTCATCAACTGGATCGGCATTATCGGCGCGCCCATAGTACTGGCGTTGGCGCTGGGCATTATTTTCTGGTCTATCCGTGAAGCGGCGCGCGTGCGCCAATTGCGACGCAGCAGGAAAAGTAGCTAATCGGTATGGAAGCTAATTCGCAACCAAACAACCAACCCTCGATGCCAGAACATTTTCTCCTGCAACAGGCTGCCGAGTTGATGCGAGAAAAACGGATGCAAGAAGCGCGTCCAGTTTTGATGCAATATTTGCGTCTCAACCCGGACTCAGAAAAGGGCTGGTTTTTATTAAGTTATGCGGTTGCTGAACCGGAACGCAAAGCCGATTGTCTGCGGCGCGTGCTGGAACTTAACCCAACCCACTGGCGCGCCCAGGAGCGTCTGGAGCAGGTCGAGGCCAGCCAGGAAAACGCCGGTCTGCGCAAAAAACGCAAGCGGGGCGGCTTCCCGATCTGGGCTATGGCTGGGTTTTTCACAATTTTGGGGATCCTAGTCGTGGCGATTGGAGTTTGGGGGTTTCAAATTTTGCGAGATGCGCCACGCCCGGAGCCACAGGCGGTTGCACAGGCTACGTCTACACCTTCGCCCACGCGCCAAGCTTCGAGAGCGGCCCCCACTTCCACAGCAACGATCACCCCCATGCCAAGTCCGCCTGCTCCACCAACTCAGGCACAGCAAAATCCCCAGGTCGCAGCTCAGATGGACGTTATCCAAAATCAGGTGGCTGAATTACGCGGCCTGGAAGCGCTGCATCCGGTACCGCGCACTTTACTGGAAGAGGGACAGGTGCAGCCGATGCTGGAAGGCTTGTATTTACAGCGAAATACGAAAGAAATTGTTGCCGATCAGGCGCGTGCGCTCAGCGCATTGGGGCTGATTGATCCGACTTACGATCTGTATAGTAAAACGATCAACCAACTTGGCGAAGGTTTGGGCGGATTTTATGTCCCCTGGACGGATGAGTTATTCGTGATCGGCAACCAATTTTCGGGCATCGAGCGGCTGGTCTTCGCACACGAATACGGACACGCCCTGGTAGACCAGCATTTTGCGCTGGAGGCGATTGGCGTCTATCCGGAGTGCCTCACCGATACGGATCGCTGCCTGGCAATTACGGCTCTGATCGAAGGCGATGCCACCTATCTGATGTATGCATGGCTGGATGCGTATGGCACGGATGAAGATGCACTCGACATCCTTGAAGCCCAATACACGCCCACCGACCGGGTGATTTCCAGCACCAATTTACCGCCGCTGTATCTGGTGCGCGAAACGCAATTCCGCTATGAGGATGGGTATAATTTTGTTCAGTATCTCATCGAGCGTGGCAAGTGGCAAATAGTTGATCTGGCTTACGGCAGATTCCCTGCCACCAGCGAGCAAATACTGCATCCCGAAAAATTTCAGGCTGGTGAGACAGCGAAGCCGGTAGAGACTCCTGATCTACAAGTGGTTCTAGGCGACGATTGGCGCATGCTGGCCTTTGACACGCTGGGCGAGCTTGGCACAGAGATGATCCTGGGCTATGGGGCCAATTATCTGGCAAACGTGGACCCTGTCACAGCCAAAGAGGCGGCGAAGGGTTGGGGTGGCGATAATTATCAGATGTATTACAAGAATACAACCAATCAAAAAGTGCTAGTTGTGAATTGGATCGGCGATTCGTGGACAGATACGTACGAATTTACAGAAGCGCTGGAAGCACGCCTGAACATCCACTACCGCGGCAATACGGTTGACCACGATAGCGGCGCATGTTGGGAATTGCTGAACGATCATTTTTCGTGTGTCTTCAAAACCAAGTACAAAGCCCTGTGGATATCGGCCCCAAGCATGGAAATACTCGAACAAGTCCATGCGCTCTATCCGGCGTTTCCGTAATCGAATTCGCACTCGAATAAAAACAAAATGTCGCAAACACGCTTCAAGACCCTGTGGCCTTTGCTGGTAGTCCTGCTGATCGAATCGCTGGGATTGGCTGCCGTGTTGGTATTCTCGGATGCACCGATCAGCATCTTTTCTACAACCATAGCAACGATTATTCTGGCGACCGGCCTATTGCCCGCGGTGCTGCGTCCCAGCTCTGAGCATGTCCTGGCTGGATGCCTGGGAATTGTCTTTGGGGCTTTTTTGCTGATCCCCTTTGACCCTCCGCTCAACGAAATCTTGTCGATTGGCCCTCAACCCAAAGATTTGTCCAGCCACCTGCTGTTTCGCCTGTTCAACGGCGCGGCTATTGGCCCGTTGGTACTGCATCTGACCAGTCGCTTCCCGCGCCGCAGCCAGCTTTCAGACAGAATAATTGCCAGTGTATACGGTAGCACGGCGCTGCTGCTGCTAATCTTTTTCCTACTCCCAGCAAACGAACTCAAAAAATGGCTATTCGTGCTGATGGTCATCTGGCTCTTCGTGCTGATCTCCTGGGCAATCGCACTGCTCGTAAGCGCCAGCCGCGATTCGGCTCCTGAGCAGCGGCGTTCAGCACAACAGGCGCGCCTGCTAATTTTTAGTATGCTACTGGCAAATAGTGGTCTGCTGATCCGGCTGGGAATTATGGCGCTGCAAAACCAACCAGTAACCTATAACCTGGCACTGGCACCCCAGATTTTTCTCCCAATTGGGATTTCATACGCCATTTTGCGGCACGATCTCTTTGATATTGATGCCGCGTTGCGCCGCGCCCTGGCCTACACCCTGCTCTCGCTGCTGCTCATCGCTGGATACCTGGCGCTCACCGTCACACTTACAGCATTGTTAGCGCAGATCTGGCCGCAATTTCGCGGCGTGGCTGCAGCGATTGGCGTGTTGCTCGCTGCGGCAGCCTTCGAGCCGTTGCGCGGGCGTTTGCAGCGCTGGATTGACCAATCGCTCTACCCGGACAGGCTGCGCTTTGAACAAGCCATCGCCAACGCGGGCGCACAACTCTCACGCGTCGTCAATCGGGAAGAAATAATCTATCTATTAACGGAAGAAGTGCCACGAGAAATCGGGGCCGAATGGGGCACGCTCTCCTTGGCG
Organism: Chloroflexota bacterium; assembly: GCA_018648225.1. Classification (NCBI taxonomy): domain Bacteria; kingdom Bacillati; phylum Chloroflexota; species Chloroflexota bacterium. Next base: position 1,006 of record JABGRQ010000164.1, on the reverse strand, counting down.
CCCGCGCCGGATATTCCCGGTCATTTTGAAAGCAAACCTTCCTGGAACGCACAGTTGATTGTCGGTGGAGCGTCGCTGGGGCGCTACTGGCTGGGCGCGCGCCGCGCCGGGCCAACGTTCAGCCGTGAGGAGCGGGCGCAACTCAACGCGTTGGTCAGTCAGGCCGCACTGGCGCTGGCTTATGCCGAAACGATCGAAGCGCTGAATATGTTCAATCGCCAGCTTGAGACCCGCGTCGAACAACGCACCAGCCAGATACTCACGCAGCAACGCGCGCTGGCGGTTATCGAAGACCGTCGCAGGCTGGCGCGCGATCTGCACGACTCCGTCACGCAAACCTTATTCAGCATCAACCTCAGCGCGCGCGCCATCCGCGGGATGGTGCGCCAAAATACTGCTACTGCTGAAAGAGAACTCAGCGAATTGGAAAAATCAGCCCAAAGCGCGCTGGAAGAAATGCGCGCCTTACTCGCTCAACTGCGCAATCCGCGAGAAGTGACCGATGTTCCCCGTTTGATGAATTTCAGCGTGCAACTGGAAGAGCTTTGCACACAACTACAGAATTCCCGCGGGCTGCAAATCACACTCCAGCAGTCCCCTTCGCTATTACTACCTTCTCCTTTGAACGATGAAGTCCTGGCAATTCTCCGTGAGACCTTCATCAACATCGCCAAACACAGCGGCGCACTTGATGCCGTTTGTGTTATCGAGCAGCACAATCATTTCTTTCTGGTGCGCGTCAGCGATCAAGGACGCGGCTTTTCACCTGCATTAATAGAAACAGCTCCGGGGCATTTTGGCCTGAGCGGGATGCGTGAACGTGTCGCGAGGCTGGATGGTACAATCCTGATTACATCGCAACCCGGAAGCGGCACCACCATCGAGGCCAGATTCCCGCTCGAAATCAATAACTGACTAACGCTTTTTGAAAGATTTTCAAAATTTTTGTAATCGTCAAGAGCAGCTTGAACAGATGCGGCAAATAGCCAATAGAAACCCAGTTTAA
>JABGRQ010000163.1 GCA_018648225.1 Chloroflexota bacterium | reverse complement strand
GGCACGAAACGCCCGACTCACTCTTTTGTAGCATGTTTTGCGCAAATATAATTTATTGCGTCTGTGCATAGCGATCTAAATTGCGTACAACCGACTGAGCAACATCCAGCATATATTCAGGGGTGATATCGACATCCAGACCGCGGCCCAATATCCAAACCAGGGTATTGCGATAAGTGAAAGCAATTTCATAGGTTAAGGTGGTCAACTGAGAAGCGGCGTCAAATTTTTCCGTATAGTAGAAGATACACTGATCGCCAAGATTGCAACCACCATCCACCCATTTGAATTCACGACCATCATTATAAAGCGGATACCATGTTTCGCTCAACGCGGCCTGAGCGCCCTCAGCCGTTTCAAAAAGCTCAATTGTGTTTTCAATCGTGTAGGGCGCAAAAGCGTCTTTCTTGACCCGCTCCAGAGAAATCTTCCAACCGTTGACTCGCCCCGTAGCAACAATATATTGCTTGGCCTCTATCTCGCCCATGATATTGATCAGCGCACTCGTAGCCAGGGTACTTTCGCCACCCGGTGGCAGGCGATATTCATCGGGCAAATCTTCGTTTCGGATGACCAGTTGGGCCAGGCGTTCTTCAGTATGGTCTACATCAAAAATCTCGGCAACTGCGTCCACAGGTTCCGCCTCGGTTTGTGTATCCTGCTCGGGGCTGGCTGGAGCTTCCGCTGCTTCGCTAGAATCCGCTTCATTTTCAGGAACAACTTCCGCCGCTTCTGACGGCACATCTCCCGCATCATTCGACGGGAATGAACACGCACCGAGGAGAAGTCCAGCCACAATAACAATTAACAAAGTTATATTTATATTTTTCATTTGAAGAGCCTCCAATATCCATAGTCTGCCATCTGGCAGCTGCGCCTATGCTATCTCAGCGAACGAAGGCCAAGAATAGCAAAAAAGTACCTGAAAGCCTTACAGAACTGCAAGGGGAAAGGCCTGGCTTTGATAATTCCAAGAATGTACCCAAGCAGGGTTGTTGTGTGCGCTATAATGGCTCCAGTTTCGAATTGCAGAATCAGCAGGAGCGATGCCATGCCCGCACAATTAGCCGAAAGCGATCAGTTTAATTCTCTGTTTTTTCCGCAACAAGTATTAATATTGAGTGTTCTCGACAATATGATGCCGATGGGTTATTGGACGGTAATCTCAAAAGAACCTTTTCGATTTTTGATCTGCATGCAAAAGGGCAACTACTCGTATGAATTGTTGAGAAAATACCAAGAAGCCGTGCTGCACTTCATGCCGTGGTCTGAGCGGGAGCGCGTGGTCAAAGCCGGGAATATCAGCGGGAGATACCAGAACAAAGCGGAGATGCTGGGCTTTACGCTCGAGCCTGCCAAAAACCTGGCGCACACAAAAGTTATTCAGGGCGCAGATAATTATTATGAAACTGTGCTTTTTCAAGAGCTTGAGGGGTTATCGCATGAATTTGGGCTTTTTGTTTTGGATGTGATAGCTTCTCACGGGAAAATACTACCGATAAAACGAAAACCGATTTTTTATCTGAGTGGCAAAGATTTTGCCACAATAGAAATGCCTGTAAAAATCCGATAGTTCTTTTTATGGACGCTGTTATCGCATCCTTCCTTGACAGTCATCCTGCGGAAGAATATAATCCTGGAAATACCAGCGGGTGTCGCCAAGTGGTAAGGCAGTAGCTTCCCAAGCTACCATTCGACGGTTCGAATCCGTTCACCCGCTCTATCTTCCAAAGAGTTATCTGTGTCTATACAGATAGCTCTTTTTATTTGCTGCCAACTCCTCGGAATATTGTCTGATCCGAAGATTCGCTTTCCGAGTTGGTGATGCCCCCATCTTATCAATACGCAGGATCCTTCGAGTATAATTCCTTCACCTGTAGATATCTAATCCTTTCAGCACTGTAATCCAGTAGTACTAATAATCAGTAGTACTTTAATGGTAGAATCACGAACATAATTCCAAAAATAGGATCGTAGCTACCCATTGTGAAAATGCCTGTTTCAAGTGGCAAAAAAAACCAAAACTACACCCCATGTCACAAGACCCTTGTATTCTTTACGTAGAAGATAATATTGCTAACCGTTTGCTGGTTCGGCGTGTTTTAGAAGCTTCGGGTTATGCAGTTATTGAAGCTGAAAATGCCCAAAATGCTTTTGAGCGTATCGCTGCAAATACGCCTGATTTAATCCTAATGGATATTAATATGCCCGATATTGATGGTTATACGCTCACCAGGAAACTTAAACAAATGCCCTCCATCAAAAATGTACCCATCATCGCGCTAACAGCAAATGTCATGAAAGGCGATCGAGAACGCACAATTGAAGCTGGCTGTGATGGTTATATTCAAAAGCCTATTGATGTTGATATGCTCCCTGAACAAATCGCCCGCTATTTGCGAGAGGCATAATAATGAATCAGAATAATACTTCTTCGACACCAGAACAACTTGATGCAGCTCTCAGCACGAAAGCAATTCCCAAAGGTGCTACAGTGCTGGTTGTTGAGGATAATGTCTCAAATTTTGTGCTCATTGCCCGCATGTTAGGGTATATGGGCATCCACTGTGAATGGAAAACATCGGGGTATGAAGTTGTAGAATATGCAGATACGCTACCGCGCCTGGATCTAATTCTATTGGATATTCGATTGCCGTACGAAGATGGCTATAGCGCGCTCAAAAAAATCAAAGCATCTGCCAGTTTAAGAAATACTCCGGTAATTGCCGTTACCGCAGAAGCCAGTGTCAAACAAATGAATAAAGCCCGCAAATCAAATTTTGATGGCTTCATTGGTAAACCGCTTGATCCAGATCGATTCCCGGAACAAATTCGCCGCATTCTGACAGGAGATCCTGTTTGGGAGTATGAATAATTTTCGCGAGGTATCCACATCCTATAATTACAGGTAACAGATATTTAAGGTGGGATTGCTGTAACAACTAAGAAAAAGGGTGTGCGGGTGCACAATCCCCATACTCTATTCTGGTCATATCTTCTTGGAAACTGACCAAGCCGAGAGTTTATTCAACCGTATTAGCATTTTGTTAGCAATGTCAAATAGAGGAGTTCGGCATGTCACAAGCTATTCCTGCAGTACAGCGTCAATTTCGCGGGAAGTTAGCGCGCACAATGCTCTGGATTTTGTTGCCCTTATCCGTACTTCCTTTATTAATACTCGGATGGGCAGCCTATCTGCAAGCACGCAATACTGTCACTTCGCAAATTGAAACTACCCTGCAGAGCGCTGAACAACATCAAACAGAACAACTTGATATTTGGATTACAGACCGGGAGCACGGTCTGACGAGTTTCCCTTTACAGATTGCTGTGACCAATGCCATCCAAACACTCAACAAGGCTGAGGATCTGACTCAAGCCGAGTATTCCGCTGCACGCGCTACGATTTTAGGCAGCCTGGCCTATGTCAACCAGCAGCAACAACTTTTCAACCAATTTTTAGTCGTTTCGCTAGAAGGTGAGGTATTAATTGCTTCACGATCTGAAGTAGAAGGGGCGGTTTTATCAGATTTCCCTTATTACGACGATTTTTCTGAAGAGCAACTTTCTCTCCTTGTCAACGCTCCTGAACCCTTTTCAGACAAGATCGCAGTAATCTCAACCGCGCCATTTTATGATAACAATGGCAATTTACTGGCAATACTATGGGGGATTACCGAGCATACCCTCATCGAAGAGTTCCTTACTGAAATTAATTTCCTGAATTCCCGAATTTATTTTGTTACCAATCGCGGTGAATTTTTACGAATAGGCGATACCGCAAATACAGATATGCCTACAACCATTATTCAACCCAGCGAAGAACAAGCCGAGTTGTTTTTGAATCCGCGCCCCACTACAGTGCAAAATGTCGTGGAATTAGAATCGAATGATGGTGTTGCTGTATTGGCTGCCTACTCTCCTGTAGACAGGCTCAAAGCAGGGTTTATCAGCGAACTGCCATCGGCAACAACGCAAGCTCAACTCAATGCGCTAATTCCATTTTTTGTGGGGTTACTTGTCATTATTGTTTTGGTAAGCATCGGATTAAACTGGCTTAGTACACGCCAGATTATCCAACCATTGCTCGATCTAGCGATGACCGCCCGCCATTTCGCAGATGGTGACTGGCAAAAACGTGCCATTATCGATCGAAACGATGAAATTGGGCTGTTGGCTCATTCATTCAACCAGATGGCCGATGAACTCTCCACACTGTATCGCTCGCTCGAAACACAGGTAGCCACTCGCACGCAACAAATTCGCACAGCCGCAGAGGTAGCCCAATTTGCAACCTCATCCACCAGCCAGGATGAACTACTCCAGAAAACTGTTCAACTGATTGTAGAGCGATTTAACTTCGATTATTCGGCCATTTTCTTGCTGGATGAGTTCAAGGAATATGCTGTTCTGCAAAAAGCATATAGTGTCGAATCGCAATTCGAAGTCAAACGCGAACACAATCATCTCCCCGTAGGAACAGGCTCTATCGTCGGCATGGTTGCCTCCAGTAACCGGCCATATGTAGCTGCCGACATCGCCAATGATCCTTACTATCTTCCCGTGACAGAATTACCACTCACGCGCTCCGAGGCAGTTATCCCTATGAGTATTGGCGATCAGGTATTGGGTGTGCTGGATGTACAGAGCAACAAAATCAACGCCTTCGAAGCTGATAGTGTGACGACACTACAAACACTAGCCCACCAAATTGCGTCGGCGCTGCAAAATATCAGCTTGCTCGAAAATACACGCGTCGATTTACAAGCCACTTTCGCCCTGTATCAGGCCAGTCATAGGATTGCCGAATCCAATACCACACAAGAAGTACTGAATGCGCTCACGGATACGATACAACATACCCCCTTTATTTCAGCGCTGCTCGAAGTCACAGCAAATGGGTTGCAAACGCTGGCAATGACAGATCCCATTCGTGGCGAGAAACCCAGCCAACTACCCTTTATCCCGCTATCGCGCCAAGAATTAGCATCTTCTTTCACTACTTCCGCTGCCATCCGTATAGATGGCCGGCATAGCGAGACAGCCTTGCCGCACGAACTCATAGATATGCCGCAACAACTGGGCTGTGAAGCATTTCAGATATATCCCATCATGCCAGAGGGAACCCTGAGCGCCCTCCTGATCTTGGGGGCCACAGATGCAGAACGTTTTACAGCAGCTGCACTAGAACCCTATTCCAGCCTGGTAGATATTACCAGAACCGCTCTAGAGAAAGTGCAGGCGCTCGCCAACCTTCAGGAACGCCTGATTGAACTGGAAACGCTCGGCACGGTAGGACAATCTATCTCGGCAGAAACCAATCTCAATGCTTTGTATGAGATCATCCACCAACAAATTCTCCAAGTGATGGGCGATGTCAATTTCCTCATTGCGATCTATTCGCCAGAAAACGATACACTTTCGGTTCCGTATATGGACGAAGGTGGGGAAATTACATCGGTGGCGCCATTCCCACTGGGACAAGGGCTTACTTCAATCGTTATCCGTTCTTGTCAGCCACTGATGATCGTAGAAAATACGATTGAACGCAGCCGGGCATTGGGCGCCATTGTAACCGAAGGCGGCGAAGCTAAATCATGGTTGGGCGTACCACTGCTGATCGGCAACGAACCGATCGGCGCAATTGTTGTTCAAGATCTCGAAACTGAGTATCGCTTCGACGATGACGACCTGCGCTTGCTGCTTACATTGGCTTCTCAGGTTGCAATTGCAATTCGCAATGCCCATCTAATGGAAAATACTGAGCGAACAGCCCAGCAAGATCGCCAACTTTTGGAAATCACGGGAAAAATTCGGCACTCTCCAGATATTCAAGGCATTCTGAAAACAACGGCTCAAGAAATCGGCTTGCGGGTGGGTGTCAGGCGCGCTCATATTCAAATTAAGGTGGATCCGATACCACCACCGGCAATCTCTGAAGAGGAACGCACTACATGAGTTCAATTGTGAATCGTTTCTTTGGCAATCAAACTTCGCGAGCAGGCACCGATGATCTCCAGTATTGGCGCCAGCGCATCTTGAACACGCTGCTGGTGGCTGCGTCAATTCTCGGTGGGGTTGTTTATATCTACAATCTGACCGCGTCGGATGTCGGTTCAAACATCATCTCCATCATCACATACTCGCTCATCTATCTTTGGGCGCTGAGCGTCACAATTTTCCGCAGATTGCCTTATTGGGTACGCGCAGGTTCTTTTCTTATGGCACTGTATGGAGCCGGGCTCATCTCTGCCCTTCAATATGCATCGATTGGCGATGTGCGCATCTGGTGGACGGGGGTCACAATTCTGGCCGGGATATTCTTCGGCACACGCATTGGTACGTTGATTGCCGTCATCAGCACGACGAACTATCTCGCTCTGGGTTGGTTCATGAACAAGAGTATTATCCCTGTTCCGGTGCTAACCGCTCACATTGATGCAGCAGATCTCTTTCCCTGGATTTCAACCAGCATTCCCTATTTTCTCGTCAATCTTTTAGCGGTTATTTCCTTTGGGGTCCTGCTAAATAGCCTGCAATCCAGCTTGCAAAAAGCGACTGAATTAACAACCGAACTCGAACAAGACCGGGTGAAATTGCAGCACGGCACAGCCCAACTTGAACGACGCGAGATTCAAATCAGCACCGCGGCTGAAATTTCGCGTGCAATTAGCGCTGAACTCGATACTGCAAAAATCTTCTCTCAAATTGTTGAGTTGGCAAAAGAACGCTTTGGGCTATATTATGTCGGCGTATTTATGCTCGACAGGAACCAACAATATGCAGTTCTACGTGCGGGCAGTGGGGAGGCTGGTAAGCGAATGCTCGCAGCGGGACACAAACTCCCTATCGGCGGCACCTCGATGATTGGTTGGTGCATTGCGAATCGGCAGGCGCGTATTGACCTGGACGTTGGCGATGATGCAGTTCACTTCCAAAACCCGCATCTACCATCCACTCGCTCGGAACTGGCCCTGCCGATTATCCGCGAAGGCCGCGCGCTTGGGGCGCTGACCGTACAATCTGTGCGCCAAGAAGCCTTCGATGAAAACGACATCACCGTACTGCAAGGTATCGCTGATAGTTTGGCATCGGCTATTTACAACGCAAGTCTGTTCAATCAATTGCAAGAAAGCCTGGACGAAATTCGCGCGCTGCACCGTCAATACCTGTCCAGAGGGTGGGAAGATGTAGCCCAACGCGAAAGCGCGTTGGATTTCACCTTCGAAAACCCAGATGCAGCCACACCCGGTGCATCAGCAGCCCATACTACGACTATACCCCTTTTGCTACGCGGCCAGAGCATTGGCTCAATTATCGTAGAGCATGAACAAACTGCGCTCTCAGCGGAAGACAAGAAATTTATTGATAGCATTACCGCACAGGCTGCTCTGGCGCTCGAAAACGCGCGTCTGGTGCAGCAAACCGAGCGCAGCGCACAGTATAACCGCTCAGTTGCTGAAATTACCAGCAAAGTGTGGTCTTCAACCAATGTAGATACAATTCTACGCACTGCGTTGCAGGAACTTGGGAAGACCCTGGGCGCATCCGATGGAGTAATTGAGCTTTATGTGCCCGAAACGGAAACGCACCCATGACCCTTGAAAGTCAAGCATCTCCGCCTGTTTCAATCAGAGAAAGGTTCCCCCGGCGCATTCGCCGCATCTTTCTTGGTGTTGTTATTCCGCTTGTTTTGCTGCCCATCCTGATTATTGGTGGAAGCGTGATTGTGCGAGCGCGTTTATTGCTCATCGAACAAATTAACGCTCAATTGAATGCCAATGCCCAAATCATGGCTTCTGAAATCGAGGGTTGGATCAATGCCGCACAAATCAGGCTGGATGCATCGGTAAGGCAGCAAACTTTGAGCGACAACCTGGGTGGGCTGCTCTCTATGGGGCAACACCGTGATGATTCTTTCGCCGCGATCCGTGAGGCTATATTCACCGAATTAATTGAATTCAATGCCAAACGCGGCGATGTTATTTTTAGCGAGTATTTTGTGATCGACGCGAACGGGAATATTCTCATCGCCACGGAAGATGAGTGGGAGGGCCGCGCTCTTACTGTTGGCACCGCAGCCATTTTCACAGGCGATCAAGCCAATATTTATATTGAATATGCGCCCGAACCTTTCTATGAAGATCAGGTGATGATCTTTGTACACGTACCCTACCAGGGAGCAGATAACCTTCGGGGGCACATTGTTGGGGTGCTGAGCCATCGTCAACTGTTGGATACGCTTGAATTCGGCCTTCAACTCCAACCCTTATCCCGTAGCTATTTCATCACTGGGGGTGAGAATTTCTTCCAGCTTGATATTGCCAAAAAAGAATTGCAGTTTTTTGAGCCAGCCATCTCACAAAGCCAAACATTTATTCCCCTGCAAACAGAATACAGTTATTCGCAGCCTCAGAGTAACAATTTCAATACATCGCTGCATTCTTTCAATGAAATCCGTTCGTTGGCAAGTTTTATCTGGCTGCCGAAATTGGGGGCAGGATTTGTGTTTGAGGTGCCACAGATTGTTGCTTTCCAGCAATTTGAATCACTGACGCCATTTATGTTCTATTTACTGGTCTTTTTTGTGCTATCCAGCATCCTGATTGCTGTCCTGGCGGCCAACTGGTTGCCAAGACCGATTATCAAGCTTACCGAGATAACTCGCCAATTTGCCCGCGGGAATTGGGATGTGCGTATGCCAGAAACTCGCCGGGACGAAATCGGTCTGCTGGCGTTCACTTTCAACGAAATGGCAAAACAGTTATCTGATTTGTATCACACGCTCAGAAAACAGGTTGAAGACCAAACCCTGGAACTTCAAAAACGCAGCTCTCAATTTGAAGCCACCGCAAAAGTCGCCCGCGATATTGCCGCACTACAAGACCTGAATACGATTCTGGATAATGTCACCCAATTAATTTCAGCACATTTTGGGTTCTACCATGCCGGTATCTTCTTGCTGGACGAGGAAAAGCGTTTTGCGGTATTGTTAGCAGCCAACAGTCCCGGCGGGCAGCGAATGCTCGCCCGCGGGCACCGCCTAGCAGTTGGGCAAACCGGCGTTGTAGGCCGCGTTGCCGAGACTGGCGAAGCGCGGATTGCCCTGGACGTCGGCGCAGATCGCGACTATTTTGACAACCCAGACCTGCCTGAAACACACTCCGAGATGGCCCTGCCCCTGATCGTTCAGGATGAAATTATCGGGGTTATGGATGTACAGTCCAAAGTAGTTAGCGCCTTTACCCCTGAAGATACCGAAGTGCTTCAAATCATGGCCGATCAGATTGCGTTGGCAATCGCAAATGCGCGCCTTCATGAAGAAAGCGCGCAAACTATTCAGGAACTGCAAACACTCTATAGCACCCAACTGAGTGAATCCTGGCGCACCCTGCTGGGAGATCAGGCAAAGGCGTATCAATTCGATCGTATTCGTGTAAGGCCTGCCACTCCAGAGCAATATCACGGTATGGGCGAACCCATATTCAACCATCTCCAGGTTGTTGTAAGTGATAATGGGGATAGTATTTTACACCTGCCAATTGCATTGCGCGGGCAATTCCTGGGCAAAATTTCATTACGAAGAAAGCACGATGAGCCTGACTGGTCTGCAGAAGATATTCTACTGGCAGAAGAAGCCATTGCTCAGGTTTCAGTGGCGCTTGAAAACGCCCGCTTGTTGGCAGAATCACAACGCCGGGCCGCACAAGAAGAATTGCTCAGTCAAACTTCTGCACGTTTCAATCAATCACTATGTTTGCACTTTAAGAAAAGAGTGGGCATGATCTACCGAAACCGGGA
>JABGRQ010000162.1 GCA_018648225.1 Chloroflexota bacterium | reverse complement strand
TGAAGAAGTATAACACGGCACTACATTTGTCTGTCATTAGATCGATTTAGACAATCGTTCTTTCCCCGCATTCGGCTAACAGCAAGCGGAATTTGTTTTGCGCGGAGCGCATACCGATGCTATAATAGAACATATATTCTATTTGCCCATATCATCCAGGATGCTTGCGCCCATGACCACCGGATTCCAGCTCATCTTTGACCACCTGCGGCTCTCTCGAAAGCCGACGCAACCGATATTGGCGATCCCTGCGGATGAAGAGCTGCTCTCCATGCTGGGGGAACTAGCGGAAGGGCAGGAATACAGCCTGGAAGAACTGGCCGCGATACTATTAAAAAAAGCCGCCATCGAGCAGTATCAAACCACCAGTCAGAATATGCGTCACTGGCAGGAACTCTCCCAGCGCCAGCAGCAAGTCGCCGCCCTGGCCTGTCTGGGGCTCTCCAATCCAGAGATCGCTGAAAAACTGGAAGTCTCGTTGACCACCGTCAAGGCGCATATGCGCGAAATCTTACGCAAGTTCCAGGTGCGCGGGCGGCATCAACTGCGCTACATGCTCAGGCGCTGGGATTTCAGCAGTTTCGATGAAGTCCATTCTTTGGAATGACCCATATCTGCCGGTCATCGCCTCCCCCACCCCTCATATCTGCCTCGTCCGGGGGACTAGACCTTAATTCACCCTTAAAATAGTCCCCCGGACAATAGACTAGAACGCATGTTTCCGTTATGGTAGGGGGCATGCAACCCCTGGCGCAACTCCCCCTCGGCACGATCTATCGTATCCCCCCTTCATTCAGTTTTGATCTGACGATTGAGTTGGCGCTCACCACCGGCGTACGTCTGCTGGTATGCGGCAACCGCCTACCCTTCTACGATCTGGCCTATGAACTGGCCCGGCGCGTTGGGCAGCACTATGCCTGGATTCTCGAAGAGCGCATCTTCTTCGCCCGCGCCGAAACCGTCACCCAACTGCTGGACTTTCTTAGCGAACTGACCCCCGACCCAACTCCGCTGCTGGTCAGCGATCTGCTGGCGCGTTTTGCAGACGAAACGCTGCGCCGTCGCAGGGATCCGCTTTTCTTCGCGTGCCAGTTGGAGCTACAGCGTTTGAGTGAACACGCGCGGGTGTTTGTCAGCGCTCAGGCGCGTCCGCCGCTGGAATACCTGGGGGTTGCCTTGGCCAGGAACACGCGTGAACTGGAATATTCATCCGCTCTTCAACACACAGGAACCACCCATGGGCCACACCCTGCCCCCCTTTTCCCAGCAATTTAAGCTGGAGCGCACCCTGTTCGCCGAAATGCGGCGGGCGCTGCTGCTGCGTGACGACAAAGCCTTCTTCGACGATTTGTGGAACAAGGCCGAGTTTCATGTCCCCGCGGCGGAGAAAGCCAAACATCCCCTGCCGATTACCAGCATCCTGCTGTGCATGAACCTGGAGCAGGAGAAGGCCAGCTTTCATCTGGAAGGCAGCGTGCTCGATCAGAGCCAGCGCATCCAGCAGCTCGAAGATATCGTCAAAGCCAGCCAAGCGCAGAACGTGCTGCTCAAGGGTGAGATCGAAAGCCTGCGCTGGGAGATGGAAAACCTGCGCAAGAGCCTGCGGGAAGAACTGCTGGAGCTTCTGTATCCGAATTATGCCGCGTGAGATGATCGGTGGCTACAACACTCACCGACGAACTCTTTAGAGACACCACACATATTGGGAGAATGGAATGACCACCAAAGACAAGAACATAGAAATCTCTGCGGCTGCTGGCGAATGTATCTGCGAATTTCGCCGCGAATTGACTATTGCATCCAAAACTAAAGTTGGATGGACAACCGGTAACCGTTGAGCCAAGAGGGAACCTATTGCCATGAGCATACCGTCAACAAAACCATCCAACCCACCAGAAGAAGAATCTGCCTGGGAGATTGAGCGCCAAACTGAAGCGTTTCTGCAGAAATTGATGGAATTAAATCGCAAGCTCCAAGACAAGGATAAAGAAGGAAAGCTGAAATTGAATGATGACCTGACTGGAAGATAGGCTAAAATGGAGACAAAATCAACCCTATCCCCTTCAGGGGTCACGATTCGGAGAACAGCATGACTTCAAACCCACAGGAAGTAATCCTTTACGCCCGTGTTTCAACCGAAGAACAAGCCTCGGACGAACACTTTTCCATCGAAGCCCAGCTTAATGAGATGAAAGAGTATGCCAGAGTTCGGGGTTGGGTCGTGAAGAACGAATTCATTGATGGCGGAGTGTCAGGCACCAGCATGGATCGCCCGCAGCTTGATGCGGCATTGACCGTGGTCAAGGCGCAAGAATGTGATGTGCTCCTGGTGCATGAACTGTCCAGACTGTCGCGCTCCTCGATTTATGAAACCTTCGAGGTGCTGGAGCTGTTGGGGAAAAATGGGGCTGGGTTTGCTTCGGTCAAAGAACCTGATTTTGATTTTGCGGATCCAAGTAGTCGTCTGTTCCTAACCATTCTGGCGGCTATGAATCAATATTATGTTGACCTGCTGCGCATGCACACCGCCAAGGCGAAACACGAGCGTGCCCGTCAGGGTTTGTATAATGCTTCCTTTGCGCCCTTTGGCTATACTCATATCGGTGGGCCGAAAGACCCACCTGAAATTCACGCAACGAATTCGCAAGCTGTTGTCATGGCGTTTGAAAATTACGCCATCGGTCGATACACTTATCAGGAAATCGCCGAAATCCTGAATACTGGCGACTATCGAACCAGTAAAGGCCGACGCTTCTCGAAGGACTCCATCGCTCAAATGCTGCGCAATCCGTTCTATATGGGCAAGGTCGTCTACCGCTCGCATCCGACCAACCAAACAGAACTCTTTGATGGACTGCATGCCCCGATTATTTCGGAAGAACTTTGGATGCGCTGCAAAATGGTGCGCGATTCGCATGGCTCTTCCTCCCGAGCGGTGCAAAAACCGTTCCGGGTCTATTTGCTCTCCCAACTGGCGCGTTGTGATGTCTGCCAGCGCAGTTTGCGATCACAGGGTGCGGATGCGGGCACCTACTACCGTGAAATGTCCTACCAGCGAGGTTACCTCGACTGTCCCCATCAGCGCTTGGGGACTCGCACAGAACTGGTGGATGCCTACATGGACGCGATCATCGAAGGGATCCAATTACCAGAAGATTGGCTGCAAGAAATTCGTCATCAGATTGGTGATGACGAAGAATTATCCAGTATTCGCAGAAAACGCCAGCAGTTGGAAGCCCAGCGCAAGCGTTTGAAACGACTATATATTGGCGGCGACTTCGAGGAGGATATTGATCTCTACAGAAGGGAATCGGAACGCATCCGGCGCGAACTGGATAATATCCCCACCTACGATCAATTGGATGGGCTGAAAAGTACGATCCAGGTAGTGAAAAGCTTGCATGAAACCTGGGGACGGGCGGAGCCCGCGGACCGGCGCGATTTATTACGTTTGATGCTTCGCAAGGTGTGGGTGGATGTGGTCGAAAACCGGTTGGTGGCCTTACAACCCAAGGCGTTCTTGTATCCCATATTTCGCAGCATGGAAATCATGGAAGAGCGTGAACTGGGCTATTTCGTCCCCCGCTGGAGTGAGAAACACGTTGATTTGTTGACCTTTCCCCAATTGGAGAGAATCACTCAGACTCCGGAACAGGGGGTGGCGCTACCCTTTGTGATCCACTCGCCTTTGGAGCCTAAAGCAGACAAACGAATTGCATCGGGTGTCAGTCAGGCGTTGAAGTTGCAGCGGAATACAGGTATCGCCGTTGAGACCATCTGCCAGGTAATCACCCCGCAGCGAATGGAACTGCCAATCGATCTGCGCCGCTGGCCAAAAGCCAACTATACTACTATCCCCTTCAAGGCACTCTTCGATCAGCCGCTTGAGCACATGGATGTTTTGATCACCCAATATCCGCTTTGGGATGGCATGCTCCCAAAGCAATCGCCCGAAGAACTGATTGCAGAAGTTTGGCAGCGGATGAAGCCGGGGGGCGTATGGTATCTTACCGATGTCCTTCCGCAGGATATGCCCGCGCATTGGGTGTATCGCTATTTCCCATCCGCATGGGAATGGGTCACCAGCCACACCTGGAATCTGTATATGCTTTACAACCGGCTCCGCAACCAGGGATTTGAGACGGATGTTAAACGGCACTTGTTCTATCAACCCATGGCGCTGCGCATAGCCAGTGGTGTTGGCAACACGCGCCCTGGGGTATTGGCACATCTCTCGGATACTCAATTTAATGAAGGCATGGGAGCCTTGCAGAGAGAAATGGAGCAAAAAGGCAGCGATTTCATCCTGGGGTCTGAATTCAATATTGTCGAAGCCTGGGCGCAGAAACCAATTTCAGAGGGGGAGTAGGGAGAACCATGGTCTTCAGCGCTCTAGAAGTCAATGCCTTTGCCAAATCTGCCGTGATGCACGCCAGTTATTCATTTCCTTAGAGGACAATCTATGAGCTACTGCATTTATGTGGGTAAGAATCTAAGCGAAGCTGGTCATGCGTTTTTGGCGGGATATGGGGATGAACCTTCGAGCCATTGGCTCGAGATTGTGCCATCACGAAGCCATCCAATTGGCACAATGATCACTGTAGGAGTCACCAATAAGGCCGATTTCCCAGGGGAACTTACCCAAATCCCACAAGTGGCAGAAACGGCCAAATATATGGCTACACACTACTCGTATTACAAAGGATTGCCAGCCCCGCTGATTAATGGCGGGATAAATGAACACCACGTAGCTGTTCGTGATGTTTGGTCTCCATCACGTCGAGAATTGCGGGAGATCACTCCGAAGAACCAAACAGGTCTTAATTACAGCGATTTAGCCCGAATTGTACTGGAAAGAGCCACAACTGCCCGGGAAGGCGTTGAAATCATCGGTGATCTGATTGGTCAGTATGGATATGCAACCTATGGGGGGAACTCACACATGATTGCTGATGCCAATGAAGGCTGGATTGTGATTGAATTTGCCGGGGGGCAAGGGCTGTGGGCGGCTGAAAGGCTGGGGCCAGACGACATCCGCGTCTCTCGGCCTGGCTATATTGGCGAAATACCACCAGATTATCCAGAAAACCCAAACTATCTTGGTTCAGCCAACCTGATTAATTTTGCGATTCAACAAGGGTGGTACCATCCCACAATGGGCGAGCCATTCAACATCAATCACGTTTATGGCGATGGGAAAATGGAATGGCCTGGGGTTGCCTGGATTTCCAATGAGTTATGGAAACGCGCTAATCGTTCCCCAAAACTCACTTTGCGCGACATGATGTGGGCATTACGCACACCCAAATTGACGGGTGACACGGCTGGGTATGGTCAGGTCGTTGAATTACGTCCGGATATTCATCCAGAGCTTGGCGTTCTCTGGCACGCACAAGGCCCTGCTATTTCAGCTCCCTTTGTGCCATTTTATTTGGGGGCTAGCGACATTCCACCCGAATTCAAAAAGCACCGCTACCTGACCGCGGATGAATCGGCTTTATTCATTTCTCCTGACTCAGATTCCCCAAAACAAAAATCATCTGTATCCCAATCGATCGAATCCACCCGTTCCGCATTTCGTGTCTTCAAGCGTCTTTTTTACCTTATAATGCAGCATCACGAAAAGTTCTTACCCGAAGTGACCGAGACTTTGGATGCCTTTGAAGCAAGGCTTATCCAGCAGCAACGAGGGATTGAAAAAACGGCCCTCACTTTGTACCAGGTTGGGGAAGTCGAATTGGCGCGCAATTATTTAACCTATTTCAGCCATACAGAAGCGATGCGATCTTTGCGCCTGGCGGAAGCACTATCGAATAGTATTGAAGCTCGCACAAAACTGTTATATGACCACGACGATCTATTGGGCTCTCCTTCACCAGATGTGTTGTGGTAATGTGAAACCATCAGATCGTACAGCCAAATGAAATAAATGGATTGTCGGATAGACTCTGTTTGCACTATTGCAAACTATAATTTGCGGTGATATACTCACTATCAAGTAGGTTAACATATGCCTAATGCTGTATCCTCCAAAACTGTCATTATCTACCGCGATGCGGCGGGCAAAGAGCCTTTTACCCATTGGATTAACGGCCTGAGCGACCCTGGCACCCGACGGCGAATTCTCAAACGTCTGTGGCGAGTTGAAAGCGGGAATTACGGTGATTATAAGATGGTAGGTGGAGGCGTACACGAACTACGCTTCTTCTTTGGCCCAGGCTATCGCGTATACTTTGGTGAGGACGGTGACAAAATCGTGGTCTTGCTAATCGGTGGCGATAAAAACAGCCAGCGTCGCGATATTCAACAAGCCCAATCTTATTGGAAGGAGTATTTGAGCCATGCCTGAGTACCGGACACTTAATGAAGTTAGTATTGATTATTTTTTCGATCACCCTGATGAAATTGAAGACTTTCTAAACGAAATCTTTGCTGATTACGCCCAGGATGGCGATTCGGCTACCTTGCTTTCGGCTTTGCGTGTAATCGCGCGTGTCAAAGGACTTTCCAATATGGCCGCCGAAATCGGTATGACCCGCCAAGGTTTGCAAAAAGCGCTCTCTGCAAAGGGTAACCCGCGATTGGATAATATCAATGCCATCATGCGAGCGATGGGCTATCAACTCATGCCTCACCGTTTGGAAGTGGCTGCCTGACACGCAAATGCTTCGAAATATGTAGGGGAATCACCTGGGGAAATACAAAATCAATATTGACTTCTTACACGGGGGGATGTACAATAATCTCAGTTTGGATTTGAGAGAAAATAAGGTCTTTTAAACGAAAAAAGCTGCACAAATGGTGCAGCCATCGCCTAGGTTGTCCTAAAAGCGTGTCCACGGGGGTCTGTGTGCCCTGAATTACTTCGGGTGGTGTCCACCCCCGTCGGGACCGCAGCTACATCTTTGTTTCCCATTTGGGAAATATTGATTCAGCAAAGGCGCGAACACAACTGTAGGTTGAATTGCCACAAATGTGTTGCCTTGCACGTAGGCTCTTTCGAGTACCAGTCGAAAGAGCCTTTTCTTTTTAATTTCCGACAATGCCTGCCAATCTCTCAATTGGTCGAGCACTTCGCTAACGGATGCAATCTTAGCATCAGTACCATAAAAAAGCAAGGTCTCCCGCACAAATTCACATTTCTCAATCTCGCGATCATACATCGCCTTGTCAATTTCGCCCGCCAGGAACAAAATATTGGCCCGCTCACGACGTTCCTGGGCCTCCTCCAACTGTAACTGCGAAGAGAGCATCCCTTCCGTAACTTCGGCTGAGAGCAGGGTTTTCTGCAATAGCCCGACCAGGCTGCGTTCCACATAAGATGCCTTCAGCGAGGGTTGCGAACAGTCATGAGTGCGTTCCACCTGGTGGGAGTCCCGATAAATTCGCCGGTTATTCAACGAACTGCCCCGAAAGCGTCCCCCACACGCCGCGCAATACAGCACACCGGTCAGCGGGTACACACGCACCTTGCAAGCAGTACGCTCATGGGGAATTCTAGCTCGTTCTCTGCGTAATTCCTGCACCGCCTGAAACTCTGACGCATCCACCAGTGCCGGATGCAAACCATCAAAAAGCCGGGGTGGTTTGCGTTTATTCGATTTGCCGTTTTTGTCACGCCCGTAGTATGGGATCATGCCGGTGTAGAAAATGCGCTGCAGAATGCCGCGTACGGTATCCCGGCTGAAACTGCCCGGCGGAATACGCCCCGGAATGCCTTTGTGCCGCAGGGGAATGTGTGTTCCATCCGGTAAACAGTGGCTGCCTGCATTGATGATTTCCGCAATCGAGGCATCCGAATGCTCCCCGCTGAGATAGTGTTTAAATATCTTCTGAACGACCCATTTCTCAATGGGGTGGGGATGAAGTACTTTGCCATCGCTTTTATCCACCTGCCCATATTCCGGGCAATAGTCTTTTCCATTCGGATCCGTGCATTTGGAACAAAGACCGCGGCAATAACCAAAAGGGATATTGCCATTCCACAAACCAGAACGTGCGCGCTGCAATTTGCCCTTGATCGTCTCCTGGCGCAAATTATCCAAATATATTTCTGCGAGCATCCCCAACACAGTCAGCATCAACTTGCCCCAGGGGGTCGTGAAATCCAGTTTTTCCTTGACCGATGCAAACGTCACACCGTGCTGATTGAGTAGATCAAGCGCCACCAGCAAACCACTCAGATGGCGGTAGAAGCGATCGATTTTGTCGACCACCACAATATCATAGCGGCCTTTTTGGGCGTCTTTCATCAAGCGGTCTAACGCTGGACGATAACTGCCCTGCTTGGCAGAGTGACCCGCATCGGTGTAGATTTGGGTCAGCTCCCAGTCCTGCTGGGCTGCATACTGGCGAATATTAGCCTCCTGAGCCGCCAGGCTGTGGCCATCCACCTGCTCTTTCATCGAGACGCGTCGGTAGCCGACGGCCCTGAGATGGGGGATTTGTGTTTCCATGTAAATTGCCTCCTGATTAAACGTGTATAATTTGATCCGTCAGAGCCGCTGTTGGTACTTCGGCTCCTACAGATAGTATAGACGATCAAGATTGTAGCGCACTACGCTACATTGACGGAGGCCCACATGAGTGTTGTTCCCAGTATCAAAGAACGTCGCAAAGCGCGGACGAAGACCTATGACCATCCGGCGCTGGTGAATCGGCTGATGGAATTGATGGCCGAGCGCAAAGAATCATATCGCGAAGCTTCTTTGGCATCAGGTCTGGACCATCAGGCTATCAACCGCATTCGTGGCGGAAAACGACCTTCGCTGACAGCCTGTATCCAGTTAGGTAATCACTTTGAACTTGATCCGAACGAATTGATTGAGATGGCCGGTTGGCCGCGCATCAAAGCCTTTGATATCCATACGGAGTCGGCTGAAAACCTGCCTCCGGAAGCGGTGGAAGTTGCCGTGGCTGTCGCCCGCATCCAGAATCCAGGGGAACGCCGTCAGGTATCCGATGCCATTCTGATGCTGTTGCAGAAATATTTCAAGTGAGCAGACCGAACCCCAAACCAGCATGCGAATAATATAAAAACACCCTGTAGCGACTTGCGAACAGGGTGTTTTCATTGGAGGCGTCAGCGTTCAAGGATTGCCCCACCCTCGGGTAAACCAAGCAGGCTGTCAAAAGGAGAGTGCGCGGCAATCTTGCGCAGTTCACCTTCGCGATCAAAATACAACCCCGCAAAGAGCAACCCCAACATCCGGCGGCGTTCCGCATTGGTCATCTGGGACCAGATGGCGGAGAAATCGCTCAAAAAAGGTTGGATTTCCGCCGCCTCCCGCTGCACCGATGGCCGCAGACGTTCCAATTGACGGCTCAGATGCTGAGTCTGGACATCCAGTTCGGCTTTGGAAACCCGCCCGGCCAGATAGAGCTGCTGATAGCGATCCATTGCCTGGCGCAGATTATGACCTTCATACTCAAATTCGGCCATGCCATCATCGCTGAGGTAGTAGGCGGCGATCCAATCATGCCAGTCCGGGGGAATCACCAGACGACTCATCCATTGATCGGCTTGTAGTTCGAGTTTCTCGGCGCGGAGCAGCTTATGCCGTTTGACAACCTTGTTTTTGCCAGGAATCGAATGGGCTTCCATCGCCAGCGATTCCGATGACAACCGGGGAGCATCAGGGGTATTCAACGCATTTCGTTTCACGCTTTTCAACGTCATCGCACAACGGTACTGCTGCTTGCCCTTATCCGATGAGCCGCGCAGCGTTTCCAAACGTTGCTCCTGATCATAGCATTCCCAGCAGTGCCCCACCCCGGTCAGGGCATAGACCCGGGCTTTTCGCTTCTGACTGTTTGGGGTGCGGTAGCGGCCTTCCCGCTGGGCCTGATTTTCCTTCCAGAGCGACAACGCAATCAGGGGTTGATGCAGTCCCGGGTGCATTTCCTGAATTTCTCGCTGATTTTGCGCCGGGCGGGGCGCGCGAATTTGATCGGGGTGATTCAGGTTATCTTCCAGGCTGAAATCCGGACGCGGGTAGCGTGCCACCATCCCGGCATAGAACGGATTGCGTACAATCGCCCGAATACTGTCGCGCTTGAAGCGGCGGTTCTGCTCCACTAAGGGTAATTTGCGCTCCCGTTTTTGACCGCGGGTGCGGAAATGGACGCGCGTCCCATCTGGCAGGATGAAATCATGATAATTGAGGTAATCGGCAATTTCCTTGTCGCTCATGCCCTGGCTGTAGCTGTTGTGAATCCAAACCGCGGCATAGCGATCCACTGGATGCGGCACCGCAATGCGCCCGCGCTGGCTATCCGCCCGATCCGACCCACCCAACAAGGGACAATACGCACCCCCGTTGGGATCCGTGCAGGTAGAACACAGACCGTTGCAGTAACCCAGCAGCAGATCGCCATTCGGCAGCCCGCTGCGCAAACGCGCCGTCAGGGCCGTGCGCGTGCGTTCACTGGTCTGCCAGACATACATCTCTGCCAGTGCACCCAAAACATACAACACCAGCCGCCCCCACCAGGTATGCATTTCAATGCGCTCCGTCAGGCTGACCAGTTCGACGTTGTAGTTTTTTAGAAAGCGGATATAGCGCAGTTGCGATTCCAGATTGCGATACAAGCGATCCAGGCGTGGAATGACGAGTACGTCCACGCGCCCGGCGATGATATCCTTGCGCAGGCGTTGGAATTCCGGGCGCTTGCTGTTCTTGCCGGAATAATCCCAATCCTTGTAGATCACCACCGTTCCCGAACCGTGCTTCCGGGCATAGGCCTCAGCCTCATCGGGCTGGGTATCTTTGGAATATTGATAGCGGCGCTTGTCTTCACGCGAAATGCGCACATAAACAGCCCACACTTTTTGGTCGATCTGGTTTGGATTGGCAGTGAACATCCCGGATAAATCTCTGGATAACTCTCCAGCGGATTGGGGTAGTTGCAGTTCATCGCTTTTCATCGTCATTCTCCTGTGCGACGCGCGGGGGTTCGGGAACGGGGTTTGGCAGCCGTTGATCGGATCCCCTTTCCGGTGTGCGATCCGTGATGCGTCGCAGGACAAGGGCTAATTCACGACTGAACGCGTCCACGCGTTGCTGTGAGGCTGTCGATTGTTTCACTTCTGTGTTCTTGTCTTTGGTGGTCATTCCATTCTCCCAGTATGTGTGCTGTCTCCAAAGAGTTCGTCGGTGAGGGAGTCGTCATCGCCTGCTTCCCCTTCACATGTTTCTTCTTCCGGCCAGAGCGCGAGTTGATACCCACCGCCGATCACCAGGCTGGCGAGATCGCCTTCATTCATCCCCAACGGCTGCAGCACCTGGAAGACGGAGCGGATCAGTAAGTCGCGATAACGGGCTTTGTCGACCTGCTGCCATTGCGGGCGTTCGGGCAATCCCCAGGCTGAAACACCGGGCTTCCTTCCTTTAATATAGATCATCGGAATGCGCTGGCCGACGCGCACATCGATCCCGGCAGCGCGCAACTGCAGCGCAGCTTTGGCGGGCTCCGATTGGCCGGTGTATTCCTCGGGTTCGCGCGCGAGCCGCTTGCGTGTGACCAGCTCTTCCAACGGAACGCGTTCCCCATACAAATCGGCCACCGCCTGATAGACGATCGCCAATGCGGCGGGGATGTGCTCCTGTATCGGGAAGGCCCCCGTTTCGCCGCCAAAGCGCACCGCGAAGGGAATTCGAGCAT
>JABGRQ010000161.1 GCA_018648225.1 Chloroflexota bacterium | reverse complement strand
GCCCCATCGGGCTATTTATGTTGTCAAAGTACTTGCCTCTCCGACAAACTGCTAGTTCATCAATATTATCTAGCGCCAACAATGCTAACGCAAAGGGTTTGTGCGAACGCTTGGAACGGCTAATTTCTGCAGACAATAATTCAATAATCGTAGATTGCGTAAAAGTCCCCGTAATACTGTCGCGAATTGGCTCAGGGGGGTCATTTTTGGCTCGAAGCGCCGACAAAGTTCGAATATATCGGTCAACCACCGACAAACGAGCAATTAATTCATCGGGCTCTACTGGTTTTACAATATACTCATCTACAAACGTAGTGCGCTCATTTTCTTCTACATTCGCCATTACACTAGGAGCAATCAGCGCAAAAGCATAAATATATCCACTATGCTCTAACCGGCGAATTTGCTCAAGAAGTGCGGTTTTGGCCAGATCACAATCGAACACAATCACCTGAATTTTATCGCGCTGTAATACATCCCAGGCTTCTTGTTCCGTTTTCGCCTGGATCACATGATAACCACTTAACGCCAAGCGTTTCTTAAAACGGTCTAAGTCATATTCATCCGCCAAAAGCGTTAATACTCTCATGTTATGCTCCTTGATATGCTACCGGGGTATTACCACAATTATACTGGCAAATCATAAACTCAAGTGTTTTCCTTACTTCCCAAAAATCATACAAAAAAGCATAAAAATATCCCTGATATTTTTATGCTTTTTTACGACCGTAAACTGCCATCACTATATCACTGCATTAATCCCGCGTCCATCAAGCGATCATGCACATCCATGAATGAATCGGCCTGATCCTGTGCCAAAACTCCACTATTGACTAATTCCAACAGAACAGCTTCCAACACGTCTGGGCGGTCGCTACTTCCCATGCCAGCAATTCCCTGGGAGGATGTATACACGTCCACTTCACCATGCACAAGATTAAAATTATCGGCTTCTTCCTGGGTAATCACACCTTGCTCAACCGCAGTGGAGAGCATCTCGGCACGCTGGGCGGCTTCAAGTTCCGGGTCAAAGGCGTTGCCGCCCATATTTCCCTGCGGCATCACCTGTCCGCTGCCCAAAGCGCGAATATAGTTGATCACATCCCAGCGCGCCTGTTCGTCGAGAATATCACGATACGGAATCATGGAAGTCTCAAAAGGAATACCGCCCTCCGTGATACGCCAGAATAAATAGGCATCGCTCATCATCTGGCTGGTATGTGCAATGGCAGCCGGCGCCGGATCCAACGAGGCACCCCCAGGACCGTCGCCCATGCCACCATCGCCATGACAGGTAGCACATTGCGTAGTGAACACTTCTTCACCACGGGTGATGGATTCATCGTCCGCGGCGATGGGGTTGGTCAAGCCAGCGAAATCAGCCGGGACGCTGGCGCGGTGGCGCTCCATCATGCCGGAGCCTGGCCCCATGCCCATACCTGGGGAAGCGGATTCTACTTCGGTGCTGGCACTATCCCCGGAGGGTGTACATGCTGCGAGCATAACAGCCAGCACCACCAATATCCAGATTCGTTTCATCGTTCTTATTTCTCCTTCAAATGTGTAGTAATTTCACTGACTAATTCTTCAACGGGAACATACATCACACCCCGATTTTGCGGCGCGCCATAATCTTGAATCCAGGCAATTTTTCCATTTGCATCCACCAAAACGAATGTGTGCCCCGGTTCTCCGGTTGCAACAGCCCACTGAAGTACATCGTATGCCGTAGAAACTGTGTGCTCACTGTCCGATAGCAGGGGTGTGGCCGATTCGTCAATTCCATAATCAATTACGCCCTGAGATTGTTCTGTGGTGGTATCAAATGCAACGCTCAGCAAAGCGACATCCAGGGACTGAAAGGCCGGGTCTGTTTGCAGATCAACGATCTGCTGCAAACACGGCGGTCAGCCCACTGCCATGTGGAAATAGAGCAACACCGGCTGACCGGCGTAATCTGCTAACGAAATTAGCCTGCTATCCGTAGAAGGCAAACTAAAAGATGGGGCATCTGTACCTACTTGCACGCCTACCGGAGTACTGCTACATGCCTGCAAAAGAAAAGCGGCCAATAGGATTACAACCGAAATCATCCAGCGGATATTTGCTTTTCTTGAGAATTCCTGTTTTTGAAACATTGAAACTCCTATGGGTTATAGCGTCGCAAACGCAAGCTATTGGTCACGACAAAAATACTGCTAAAGGCCATCGCTCCGGCAGCCAACATGGGATTTAAAAAACCAACCGCCGCAGCAGGGATCAAAATTACATTATAGAAAAATGCCCAGAACAAATTTTGCTGGATAGTTTTCAAGGTTCGGCGTGAAAGCGCAATCGCCTTGGGCACACTGCGTAAATCACCGCTGATTAAGGTGATCGGCGCGGCGGCCATGGCTACATCGGTGCCGGTACCGATGGCAATGCCCACATCGGCCTGAGCCAGCGCAGGGGCATCGTTGATGCCATCACCCACCATCGCAACGACAGCAGCAGAATTGGCGACTTGTGCAGCTTGCAAACGTTTTATTTCCGCGGCTTTGTCGCCGGGCAGCACTTCTGCTAAAACATCTTCAATACCAACCTGAGCCGCAATTGCTCGCGCCGTCGGCTCGTTATCGCCCGTCATCATGGCTACACGCAAGCCCAAAGCGCGCAATTGGGAAATCGCTTCTACAGAGCCTTCCTTGATGGTATCGGCGACCGCGATCACACCGCCGAGACGACCATCAACCGCGACCAGCATGGCGGTTTTGGCCTCGGCTTGCAGGCGTTCAATTTGGGCTTCAAGATCGCCTAACTCCAGTGAGTGGCTCGCCATCATACGCGGGTTGCCAACCAGCACCTGACGGCCATCGACTTGCCCCAAAACGCCATGCCCCACTTCGGCGCGGAATCCTTCGGGCGTAGATAGACTCAAGCCGCGGTTGCCAGCTTCGGCCCAGATCGCTTCGCCCAGGGGATGCTCAGAACCTTTTTCAACCGAACCCGCCAGCCGCAAGAGTTCATCTTCGTCCAATTGCGCAGCTTCAGCCACAACAACATCCGTTACCGCGGGCTGGCCTTTAGTGATCGTACCGGTCTTGTCAAGTACAACCGTGGTCAGGCGACCTGCCCGCTCGAGAGCTTCGCCCGATTTGAGCAAAATGCCCATCTCTGCGCCTTTACCTGTGCCAACCATCACTGCGGTGGGTGTTGCCAGCCCCATCGCACAGGGACAGGCGATAACCAGCACAGCGACCATGTTGATCAGCGCCCGCGTGAATTGGGAGACTTCTAAAAGCGGATTAACCGGAACAATGAAATACCAGACCAAAAAAGTGAGTGCGGCAATCGTGATCACCACGGGTACAAAAATTGCCGAAACCTGATCGGCCATTTTCTGGATAGGCGCTTTGCTGCCCTGCGCTTCTTCCACCAGCCGGATGATTTGCGCCAGGGCCGTTTCTTTGCCGACTTTAACTGCCTCAAATTTGAGTAAACCCAACTTATTGAGCGTAGCGCCGACGAGCGAGTCGCCGGGGCCTTTCTCAACCGGCAGGGATTCTCCGGTAATCATCGATTCATCGACAGCAGATCGACCCTCGAGGATCACTCCATCGACAGGGATTTTTTCGCCGGGACGCACAATCACCACATCGCCAACCTGAACTTCATCGGCAGGGATTTCGATCTCAGCGCCGTCGCGCATCACCCTGGCGGTTTTGGCGCGCAGACTCATCAGCTTTTTGATGGCTTCACTGGTGCGCCCTTTTGCGCGCGCTTCGAGATATTTACCAACTTTTATCAGCGTGATAATCACCGCCGAGGTTTCAAAATAAACGTGGCCGGGCAGAACGCCGACCAGCACGAAAATGGAGTAAAGATAGGCCACGGATGAACCCATCGCCACGAGCACATCCATATTGGCAGAGCGGTTGCGCAGCGATTTGAAGGCCCCAACATAATATTGCCAGCCCACGTAGAATTGCACCGGCGTGGCGAGGGCGAACATCAGCCAGTTGGCCCAGGATTGGTGCGCCCACATTGGCAGCAAATTGACATCACGCGCCATTGAAAAGAGAAATAGCGGCAGCGCGAAAACCAACCCAACGATCAGCAAATGGCGTTGCTGATTGATCTCAGCTTCTCTGGCTTTTTGTTCGGCGTCTTCAGTTTCACCGCCCAAAGTCACAGCTTCGAAACCGGCGCCACGCACGACCTGGCGCAGTTCGGCCTGGCTAACCACGGTGGGAATATATTCAACCCGCGCCCGACCCGCCACAAAATTGACATTTGCAGAAAGCGCGCCGTCCACGGCTTGTAGAGTTTTCTCCAAGCGACGAGCGTCATTGTCGTCGCTCATGCGCTGGATGACAAAATCGGCCTCACCGGTAGCGACACCATAACCGGCGCGCTGAATGCGTTCCATAAAATCGCCGATGCCAACGAGTTGGGAATCAAACTCAATTGTGGCGCGTTCCGAAGAAAGGTTGACAGTCGCCCCGGCTACGCCATCCACTTTTTTAATATTCCGCTCAACCGCGGCTACGCAGTTGGCGCAAGTCATACCAGTTATCGGTAAAATGATTTGTTTGGTTTCAGACACGAGGCCTCTTTTAGGTTAAGCCAACAAAGGATATTGAAGCGCAGAACGCTCGAATATCCTTTGTTGAGGGTTTATTTCGCCGGATAATTGATTTCAGCCAGCAGGGCCTTGATGGCATCTTCGCTGGCGGGGACATCAAATTCGATGGTGGCGGTTTTGCTCTCGGCGCTGGCATCCACAATTGAAACGCCAGCCAGGTCGCCAACTTCCATCTTGATCGTGTGGACGCAATGCCCGCAAGAAATATTAGGGATATTATAAGTTACAGTGGTCATCGAAAACTCCTATCGTGTGAATAGATTTTTTATTGGACGTTATACAACTCAAACTTTGGTGGCAGCCTCGAAGATTTCAGTGACTTCCCGAAGTACGCGCTCGCGTTCATCGGGGTTTTCACCGCGCACTGCTGAAATCAGACAAGTATTCAAATGGTCATCCAAAATCATGGAACTGATTTTATTCAACGCTGATTGCACTGCATGAACCTGATGGATAACATCGATACAATATTTATCCTCTTCGATCATGCGCTGAATACCGCGCACATGACCTTCGACATTTTTTAGGCGCTTCAGCGCGTCTTCGTGCTTCATCATCGGGACCTCCTAACTACCCCCCCCAGGGGGGTAGGGACTACAATCATACCTATATCGGTCTGATTTGTCAAGCCGTCGATTAAAAGAACGCATACAGCCCCGCCTGTCGGCGGGGCTGTATGCGTTCTTTTTTATGCTATTGGCAAGTTATTGCGCCAAGGCGGCATCAAATGCGGCCCGAAACTCCGCCGCATCCACCCTGCCTAACCACTGCTCAACGACATTCCCTTGCGAATCAACCAGGAAAAAGTGCGGTTGAACCCGATAGCCTAATTCTCGTTTGATGGCCTCATTTGCGGCATCATCGACATCCAGATATGCAAAATTGACCTGACCGTAATACTCTACTTCTAGCCCGTGCACGACGGGCGCCATGGATTGGCAGGTGCCTCACCAAAAAGCGAAGAATTCAACCAATTGATATGAACCCGATGCCAATGCCACTGTGCTCGGGTCAGTAGCTTCCAAACCGGCGCGGGGGGCAGGCAGCGGATCATCTACCATATCGTCTGACTCCGTAGTCGATTCTTCGGCTACAGCTTCGATGGGAACGGCTGTTGGTTCCTCAGCAACCTCAATTACAGGCGCTTCTTCAACAACCGCGCTCTCCGGCGCTGCAGCATCATCCGTTGCGGGCGATGCTGCGGAACAAGCCGCCAGCAATATGGCGAGAAGCCCAACAATCGCGACACCCAATATCCATTTTCGTTTTTTCATAGAATTTACTCCTTTCCAGAATTAGATTGTATGCGCCATCAATACGCACGTCAATGACGCTACAATTAAGAGTAGATAAGTATATATTCTCTTACCCTTGCGAAACCTTGACACACACCGTCATCCCCCATACACTACCAACGCATAATCTGTATACTGCGCAGCGAAAATTTCCACGCCAAAAGGCACACCATGAACGCTAAATTCAAACAATACCTGCCCATCATTTCGATGGCTATCCTGCTCATCGGCGCGGGCTGGATCTGGCTCAGTGCGACCCCCGAAAACAGCACCACCGCTGGAGCGATCCCCGCCCCGCAGGAGGGCTTTCTGGCCCCTGATTTCACACTGAACACCCTCGCGGGGGAAACCATCCAACTCAGCGAGCTGCGCGGCCAGCCGGTACTCATCAATATTTGGGCCAGTTGGTGTCCGCCCTGCCGCACCGAAATGCCCGCCATGCAGCGCGTTTATCGCGACTTCCAGGAACAAGGCTTTGTGATTTTGGCGGTCAATGCCACCCAACAAGATACCCTCGCAAAAGCAGCCGACTTTGTCGCCGACAAGCACCTCGCTTTCCCCATATTGCTGGACACTGACGGAATAGTTTCGCACAGCTACCAAATTTCTTCGCTGCCAACGTCATTTTTTGTCGGGCGCGATGGCATCATCCGCGAAGTGGTCATCGGCGGCATGTCCGAAACCCTGATCCGCACGCGCGTTGAAAACCTGTTCGAGGAGGCGCCCTAAATGCTGCCCCTGATTCAAATCGGCCCGCTCCCCTTGCAAGCGCCTGGGCTTTTCCTCATCCTGGGCATGTGGCTCGGCCTATTACTGGCAGAGCGTTTGGCCGCACGCTTCGAAAGCACCGCCAACGATATTTACAACCTTACTTTTTTCGCCTTTATCGCCGGAATTCTTGGCGCGCGCTTGAGCTACGCGGCTCAGCACTGGGCTGCTTTCGCCGAGGCTCCACTCAACCTTTTCTCGCTCAATTCCGGCCTGCTCGATCCCATCGGCGGCAGCGCGGCTGGTTTGCTAGCAATGCTGATCTACGCCAATCGCAAAAATCTGGCCTTGTGGCATACCCTCGACGCGCTCACTCCTTTTCTGGCTGTGGCAAGCATCGGCTTCCATCTTTCCAATTTCGCTTCGGGAAAAGCCTTTGGCGCAGAAATCAACCTGCCGTGGAGCATTCATTTATGGGGATTGGATCGTCACCCCACGCAGATTTACGACACCCTGTTGGCAGTTCTAATTATAGGCTGGCTCTGGCTCCGCGCACGAAGAATTTCTGACTCGGCCCCGGGGTTGGCCGGTGGCATCTTCTGGGGATTTCTTGCCCTCAGCGCGGCGGCGCGCCTCTTCACCGAAGCTTTCCGCGGCGACAGCGTGCTGATCTTCAACAACTTGCGCGCCGCGCAGGTCATCGCCTGGCTTGTGCTAGCCCTGAGCTTATTCATGCTGCTGCGCCCGGAGAAAGCCCATGCCCCTGAGCGGTAAGACGATTCTGATCACCGGCGCGGCGCGGCGGCTGGGCAAGGTAATGGCATTGGCCGTAGCCCGCGCGGGCGGCGATGTCATTTTGCATCACGGCCATTCTCCCGTCGAGGCGGCTCAAACCCAAAGCGAAATTCAAGCCCTGGGGCGCAATGCGCATATCATTCAGGCCGATCTCAATGATCCGGCGCAAATTACCGCGCTCATCCCCAAGGCGGTGCAATTCGACCCACTCTTTGCGTTGGTGAATAATGCATCTATTTTCGATGCCCTCCGGCTGGAAAACACGCGCCTGGAAGACTGGGAGCGACATCAGCGCGTCAACCTGAGTGCGCCCTTTCTGCTGAGTCAGGCTTTTGCGGCCCACATCGACGCAGATGTGCCGGGGCGCATCATCAATATCCTCGATTGGCGCGCCCTGCGCCCGGAAGCCGATCATTTGCCCTACACGATCAGTAAAGCCGGGCTGGCCGCGCTGACCCGGTCGCTGGCAATTGCCCTGGCCCCCAATATCACTGTCAACGGGTTGGCCTTTGGCGCAATTCTGCCGCCCAGCGATGGCAATCTCAGCGAAGACTTGCTGGCGAATGTTCCGGCGGGGCGCTGGGCCATACTTGACGAAGTCGGGGAAGCACTGCTCTTTTTGCTGACTGGCCCCAGCTATATCACCGGAGAGATTATTCACCTGGACGGTGGCAGGCACCTGGTCTGAAGGAGAACATATGGATAAAACCATCATCAAAGATTTGGTAGCCCGCGGCATTATCGGCATTGAGGATTGGGAGCGCAAGAAGCTGCAAGAAATGCTGATAAATATTACGCTGTTTAGCGATCAAAGTCTGGCCTCACAAAGCGACGACATCGCCGACTGTATAAACTATCGCACAGTAGCCAAAAAGGTACAGGCGCACGCCGAAACTGCCGAGCGCCTCACTGTAGAGGCGTTGGCCGCCGATCTGGCAGATATTTGCCTGGGTGAGCCGCAGGTCGAAAAAGTGATCGTGCGCGTAGAAAAACCAGGCGCGGTGCGTTTTGCCAAATCGGTGGGAGTTGAAATTGAGCGTAGTAGATAACCCCATGCAACGCGTTTGTATCGAATTGGGCAGCAACATCGAACCTGCTGTCAATATTCCCAGGGCGGCGGCGTTGCTCCACGATTATTTCACGGTATTGGCAATTTCCAGCGCCTGGGAAACGCCTCCAGTAGGCTGTACGGGCTGCGGCAATTATATCAATGCGGCAATGCTAATCGAATCATCGGCAACGGCAGAGGCGCTAAAAACACAACTGCGCGCTATCGAAAGTCAATTAGGGCGCGTACGCACCAACGACAAATTCGCCGCGCGCACGATTGATCTGGATGTGTTGCTGATTGATGATGTGCTGATTGAACCTGATCTGTGGAAGTATGCCCATCTGGCTGTGCCTGTTGCAGAATTGCTGCCCGAGTTGCAGCAACCACAGGATGGCAGACGGTTGTGCGATCTTGCCAATGATTTGCTCGCAGAAACCCCCATCACATTGCGCGCCGAAGTTTTATTGAATCCACCCCAATGAGTAAACCAGCGCCCGGAAACAGGATCACCCCAAACGCTCGTCCGAATATCCCGTTTATTTTTGAGGACTTCTAAAATCGCAGGGGAGTTGATCCTCGACTGATATTATCCAGAAATTCCTGCCGGGTCGCCATATTTCTCCGAAAGTGCCCCACCATGGACGATGTGGTCATACGGGCATCATGTTTTTTTACGCCGCGCATCATGGAGCAAAGATGTACGCCTTCGAGCACAACCGCTACACCGCGCGGGTCTAAAAGTTCATCAATCAGATCGGCGATTTGCTGCGTCATGCGCTCTTGTACTTGCAAGCGGCGGGCAAACATATCGACAATGCGGGGGATTTTTGAAAGCCCGATTACGCGCCCATTAGGAAGATAGGCAACGTGCGCCCGTCCTAAAAATGGGATCATATGATGTTCACAAAGGCTGTAGAATTCAATATCGCGCACGATGACCATTTCATCGTAATTCACTTCAAATAACGCGCCGTTCAGCAACTCGATGGGGTCGGTGCGATAACCTGCCAACAACTCGCTATACGCACTGGCAACCCGTTCGGGGGTGCGTTGCAAACCCTCACGTTGCGGGTCTTCGCCAACCGCTTCGATAATGACTTTAATAGCTTTTTCAATCTCTTTTTCGTCAATGCCGCCATTTTCAAAAAGGTCGGCTATTTTGCGTACGGTATCATAATTTTGTTGCATAAGATATCCTGACCATAAGGCTCTTTGAAACTACCATGAAAAACCCTGTATTTGGGGATGTGAAGCGGGCAAAGCCCGCTTCACATCCCCAAATACGAATAACCACCACAGTGATTTCCAGAGACCCGGCTGTAATTAAGGCTCACAAGGCCATTAAGTCTAATGGATTGCGCCGAGAAGTCAAGCCGCCAGTAAGTCGAATGTTGTCAATCATCTGAAAGCAAGCTACAATATCTATCAGGCGTAGTTATTGGAGGAGAGATGAACTTATTAGAGTTAATTCGCAACATTGAACTCTTCAGAGGGCTGAATACCGAAGAACTGGAAGCCATTGCTGCAATATGTAAGTCACGCAATCTTAGCAAGGGCGAAATACTTGTTACTGAAAACGAGATCGGAGATGAATTTTACATCATCTCACAGGGCGCTGCCGAAGTATTGGTTCGAGCCGCTGCGCCCACGCCTCAAAGTATTATTCATTTGGGCAGCGGCCAGGTTGTCGGCGAAATGGCACTCGTCGATAAAGGACCACGCTCCGCCACTGTGAAGGTACTACAAGACAACACTCGCGTGCAGGTAATCCATAATGCCGATTTCAAAGCTCTTT
>JABGRQ010000160.1:6485-9915 GCA_018648225.1 Chloroflexota bacterium | reverse complement strand
TTATCCCGGTTTCGGTAGATCATGCCCACTCTTTTCTTAAAGTGCAAACATAGTGTATAATTGTTATGCGCTTGAAATAGACATGCCATAAACGGCATTCCGTCTCAGTTTTATGGAAAATTAAACACTTTGTTTAGATAAATATTTACAAGCTGCTGATGTATTTTGTGGCTTATATTATTATTATAATATTATTGCCAAAGTCTATTATTTTGTTATCTCGAATTTACATCAAGTGTCTAATTTTTACGACTTACATTACTTACGAAAAAAATATATAATTACTCCCACGGGAAATATATTTTTGTCGGTAGATCACAAATATTTCGATGAACTTTGCAAATCGTGAAGTGCCAAATATAAAGGCAAACCTGATGAAAATCAGGGACGCAAAGCCTTGGGTCTGAGACTGCTTGTTAGTTATGATTGCCAGGTTGCAAAAATGGATATATTCCGACAACACACCACAATTCTAAGAATGTACCGAAAAACGCTGTTAACCTTATTCCTAATGCTCATTAGCTTGAGCCTGACTGCTTGCGTTGAGGCAGCTTCTGGGGGAGCTTCTTCGGTTAGTGGTATGGGTGCATTGGGGGCCAGTGGTATTGATCCGCGTTTCCGTGAACTCTTTGATTTACTGGGCGGCCGTGATGTGCTTGGCGCAGCTATTTCGCCGAAATTCGAGAAGAATGGACTTGAATACCAATACACGGCGAATGTGTTGATGGTCTATGACCCGAGCACAAATCAATACTCATTGGCATCCATTGGCCGCAGATTGGGAATTGCCGAGCCGACCACAAATCCGGCTGCGCCCGGTGGGCATGATATCTATGCAGGCTTTTTGCCGTTATACGAACAGTTGCGCGGAAATCGGTTTGTCGGCGTTCCGTTGACTTCTGTACGCTATAATGAAGCTCGCGGGGGTATTGAGCAGTATTTTGAAAACCTGGGCTTTTACCAGTTAGAGACAGATCCACCCAATGTTGTGCATCTCATGTATTATGGCGCATGGCTGTGTGCAGAGGCCTGCTCAGTGGACATCCCCCCTGTAGCTGCGCCTGATTTGCCTTCCATTGTGGTGACTCCATTCTCAGACGCGCTCGAACGCTTGTCGCCCGATTTCACTGGAAAGCCGCTTTCTTTGCCGTACCTGGCTCCCGATAGCACGCAAGAGCAAATTTACGAAAATGTTGTGGTCATCTCCGACCCTGCGAGGCCCGGCGGAATTGCCTTGCGTCCGATTACGGCCATGTTGGGCGTGCGGGCAGATTTCAATACCGCATTTGATGTCCCTGAGCAATTCCATCGCTTTATCATGGAGAATTCAGGCTACGAACTTTCTGGCGCGCCGGTTACCGAATATTCTCCGCAAAGCGACGATGTCTATCGCCAGTGTTTTGCCAATATGTGCCTGGACTACTTCCCGAATAAGGCAGAAGAGTTGCAGGTTCATCCCACCGCTTTGGGATATTTATATAAATCGCGCTATTATCAGGAAACGCCCGGCGGCGAAACGGCTGGCTCCGGTGGCTCGCTGATGCTCACGGTTTCCGAGGGCTACAGTTTGGTGGCTCCCAATGCGTCGCAAGTGATTTCGGTCTATGTTTCGGATGGGTACCAGCCCCTGAGTGGCGTTTCTCCAGTGATCGCATTGACCCTCCCCGGAGGCGAACAACGCTCCTATACTTTTGCGGCTACTCGTCCCGGTGATGGTTTCTCCACGATCGCGCTGGAGCCGATTAATGCGCCGCATGGCACGCGCATCGATTATCAAGTTTGCGTCAATTCCAATAGTGGTCAGCAAACCTGCCTGCAAGATTTCTTCCTGATTTGGGGTTCGCCCTAAAATATTGAATTGTCGAAAAATAAAAGCGTGCGGAGTGAAAACTCCGCACGCTTTTATTTTTCGGCCGGTCGCGCTTCGCCGAGAATTTGCACTTCGCTGATGGCTGGCCCCAGACTGTAGACGGTGATCTCGAAGGCGAGTTCGCTCCCCGGGGCGGTTGGCGCGTTGATTTCCCATTTGCGCACCCCCACCGGATTCCCATTTGCATCATAAGCGTTGGCGAGCAGCCAAATCCGATGAGCCTCCGGCGCTTCATCGCCGCCCGGAATGCGAATGATGCCCTGGATGTGTGCTTGAGTATTATCAATCGTAATATTATTTGTCTGGATTTGGATGTCGATATATCTTTGGCTGGCTGCATCCACGGGCAGCGCGCTGCGCAGTTCGGCCTGTGCCGTAACGCCTGCAGGAATATTGGCCGCGAAAAATGTTGCCAGGGTTATTTGTTGTCCGGGGGGCAGAATATTTAAAGCGGAAATTGCAAGTTGCTGTGCTATTTTTTCGCCATTGGCTGTGTATAGGGTAATGGCTGCCGAGAGATTTTCAAGCGCTTGTGCCTGTGAATTGCGCGCGACCACCAAACACCACAACCCGCCATCGGCTGCCGGATAGCACTCCGGCTGGCCCAGATCAAAGCTGATGGGCGTCGGAGAAGGATACCCGGAGAGCACACTATCGCCGGTAGGGATGATGATTTCAGTTCCTACAATTAGAAAGCTGGGGTCAATCCCCGGGTTGGCAGCCAGCAGTTGTTCGAGCGTAATGCTATATCGATGCGCGACTTCGAGCAGTGTGTCGCCCGATTCGATGGCGTATAAAAATGGCGTCGCCGTGGCCGTGGGCACAGGCGTTGCGGTACCCTCAATAGCATTGATTCCTTCTGCCAATTGCGGGGATGACGTTGGGGTTTGAAAGGCCGTCAGCGGAATTGGCGTGCCCGTGGGGGTCGCCATTTCGTCCGTGCTGTTGGTGCACCCCACCAGACTCAACGCCAAGAATACCATCGAGAGCAGTATCAACCCCATGTCCGGGCGCGGTTTTTTGTATTTCATAAAATGGATTATACGTTCAGCAGTACCATATTTCAAGTCATCACGACACAGCGAAAGCTTTGATTCATCAGAATTGCTGATTTAA
The DNA here is from genome assembly GCA_018648225.1 of Chloroflexota bacterium. NCBI lineage: Bacteria > Bacillati > Chloroflexota > Chloroflexota bacterium. Next base: position 6,929 of record JABGRQ010000160.1, on the reverse strand, counting down.
CTGCCGGGCGGCTTCTTTCGCCAAATCGGTGAAAAGCGTCTGTAACGCGGCGGGGTCGCCATCCGGTTGTCCGGCGGCGACGATCATCAGTGTATGTCCGCTGGCTGAGATACCCTGCGCCGTCACTGTGACAGATGAAAATGCCATGCCCAGGTAGAAATTATCGATCGCTTCCCAGGTGGAGTTGGGCAGCGCGCCAAAGGTGCTGTCGAATAGATCCTTGACTTCACCCAGACTGGCAGGTTTGCCGCCGCCGAGCATTAAATTATAGCCGCTATCGGTGGCAAAGTGGCAGTTGTTGAGTTGATCCTGGATGACGAAGTTGAACGTGTCGTTGACAATTGCATTAAAGGCGGTGATGTCGAGCGCGTTACAATCAGGGATGGCAGGCGCCGCGGCGGGTTGAATATCCCCTGTGGCGGGTGGTGATTCGGGAGGGGCTTC
>JABGRQ010000160.1:0-6475 GCA_018648225.1 Chloroflexota bacterium | reverse complement strand
GCCCTCAGCCGGTGGGGCGGACTCGCTCGCGGCGGCGGTTGCCCTGGTGGCGGCAATCGCTGCCTCCGGTGTGGATTCTGCCACCGCGCTGGTCGGCGCGCTCCCAACCTCCGGGCTTTGGGTTGTTACCAGGCTGCACGCCAGCGCGCTGATTGCCAGAACGGCTATGCTGGCGATGATTTGAATTCGATGCTTTGTTGGCATATTAAACTCCTTGGGTATTGAATGAGTATACCAAACACCCGCCTTTGCGAGATCGTATTTGTGGTATCCTCTACCCCTATGTTGGACTTCCACGCTCATAAATCCATCGCAAAATTGTACCGCTGTTTTGATGCCCCTATCAGCGTGTTGGATTGTGGGCAAGAGTGCGCCCCATATAATGAAAATGGGGAACCGTTCTGCTGTGATACACAGCACAGCATTCCAGCGGCATATACAGCGGAATGGGAATATCTGCAAATTCACACCAATCTGTGGCATCGCTGGCAACCCGTGGATGCTGAACTTGGTGAGGCTTTACGCCAACAAACTCCGGACAATATGCTGCTGGTGGAATGCCGCGGATATGCGTATTGCCAGCGCCCATATCGCACCATCACCTGTAGGGCATTTCCTTTCTTTCCATATATAAATGGGGCAGGCGAATTTCTGGGCTTGTCGTATTATTGGGTATATGAAGACCGCTGCTGGGTAATCAGCCATCTGGATTGTATCAGTGCCGAATATCGCCAACAGTTTATAAAAACCTTTGAGGCATTATTGGTGGCGTACCCCGCCGAAATAAATAATTTCGCAGCGTATTCCGCAGAAATGCGGCAAATATTTGTCCAGCGCCGCCGCGCAATTCCGCTGCTGCATCGCAATGGCAATGCGTATAAAATTACACCCGCCAATGAGCGTATGCGCCGCTGTGATCCTGCTGATTTTCGGCAGTATGAACCATACGCTATCGCCGCGCAATTGCGTTTCCCCGACGAGCACATATAAAACCTTATTTTCTCATGATGATCAATAATCTCTCTCTGTGATCTTTGTGGCAATCACTAAAATATGACGACGACCTCTGCTGAATTTACCTTGCCCGAATACCATCAGGGCGACCGCCGCGGACCATTGCGTTGGATTTTGTCGCACGCCCTGCGCTACTGGTATCTCTTCGCCTTGCTCATTCTGGGCGCAGTGGGTAATGCCGGGCTGGCCTCGGTGGTGCCCATCTATACGGGCCGCGCCCTCGAAGCGATTTCGGGCGCGCAGCCACAGCTTGACGCGTTGTTGAATATCGCCTGGATGATTGCCATCACCCAGTTGATCCGCAGTGTGTTGCAATTCGGGCGTAATTTTGGCGCGGAACTCATGGCGCAGAATATCGAGCGCGATATTCGCGCCGAGTTGTATATCAGCCTGTTGGGCAAGAGCATGACCTTCCATAACTTACAGCCTGTGGGCGATACAATGGCGCGGGCGACAAATGATGTGCGCGAGGTCAACTTTATGTTTAGTCCCGGCATCAACCTTGTGGTTGGCTCGGCAAATTTCATCATTATGCCGCTCATCTTTGCGCCGGGCTATCATCCCGCGTTGATTGCCGCGCCGTTATTCTTCACGATTACCTATTTTCTGGCCTTGGGGCAATACCTGCACGAATTGCGCCCGATCACGGCTGGCGTGCGCAAGGCTTTTGGCCGCCTGAACACGCGTCTCGCCGAAGCCCTGGATGGGATTGAAACCGTCAAGGGCATGGCGCAAGAGCAGCAAGAGATTGGGTTATTCCAGCAATATGCATCCAGCTTCCGCGACTACTTTATCCATCAGGGCGATGTGGAAGCGCGCTTCGTGCCTTTTCTGCTGATGGCGATCTCTCAGGCGGGCGGGTTGTTTCATGCCATCTGGCTCTACCAGCGCGGCGCGCTGGTGCTGGGGGACGTGGTCGCTTATTTCGGCCTGCTCTTGCTGCTTGGCTTTCCTACATTTATATCGCTGTTTGCCTACTCGCAGGTTTCGCTGGGAGTTGCCGGCGCGCGTCGAATTTTGGAGCTGATCAACCGCGAAAATGACCTCGATCAGAATGCGGAGGGCGCGGTAGCTCCCCTTCGTGGGGAAGTTATTTTTCGGGAGGTGGCTTTTGCCTACGAGACAGGCGATACTTCCTTGAGCGGAATCAACCTCCGGATCCAGCCCGGCCAAACCGTCGCCATCGTCGGGCAAACCGGCTCTGGCAAGACCACCCTGGTTAAGCTGATTAATCGCACCTATGATGCCACCGCCGGGCAGATACTTGTGGATGGCGTGGATGTGCGCGATTGGAATTTGGAAAGCCTGCGCCAGCAAATTTCGATCATTGAGCAAGATATTTTTCTCTTCTCGCGCACGATCCGCGAGAATATTGCCTTTGGAAAGCCCGATGCCAGCGCCGCCGAAATTGAAACCGCCGCGCGTACAGCCCAGGCGCATGAATTTATTACTTCATTTAATGAAGGTTACGATACAGTGATCGGCGAGCGTGGTGTCACGCTTTCGGGTGGTCAGCGGCAGCGTTTGGCGTTGGCGCGCGCCTTTCTCACCAACCCGCATATTCTGGTTTTGGATGACTCAACCAGCGCTATCGATAGCGCTACCGAAGACCACATCCAGCGGGCGATTTACGCCGCCGCGCAGGGCCGCACAACCTTTATCATCACGCACCGCCTTTCGCAAATCCGCTGGGCCGACCAGATTGTGGTCATGCGCAACGGGCGCATCGTTGCCGTGGGCAGCCATGCCGAATTAATGCAAACATCCGAAGCCTACCGCCGCATTTTCCAAGAGACTGATCACTGACCACCGAATACTGACCTATGGCCTTCTTTTCAAACCTCGATATCGAATCTTACGACCGCAATTATAGCGACCGCGAACTCGTGCGCCGCATTTGGGAATTATTTATCCCCCACAAACGGCGACTTTTTGGGATCATCGTATTATTGTTGAGCCTTTCGGCCTCATCGGCGGCTATCCCCTTGTTAGTTGCGCGTGGCCTCGATTTGATGTCCGGCGAGTCGGGCGGGAGCGGCATCTACCTGCTTTCTGGGGCGGTGCTGCTGGCCGGGTTCTATACCTGGGCTGCCAATTGGGCTCGCCGCCGCCTGACCGCTCGCGTGGTTGGCGATGTGGTTTACACCATCCGTACCACGGCTTTTGCCGCCGCAACCGGGCACGATCTCTCGTTTTTTGATACCTTTGCTTCGGGGAAAATTGTTTCCCGGATTACTTCGGATACGCGCGAATTTGGGCAGCTGGTTACACTGATTACGGATTTGATTTCCCAGTTTGGACAGGCGATCATCCTTGGGGTGGTGTTGGTCGGCACGTCTGGGAAGTTGTCGCTGTATGTCTTTGGTTTTCTTCCTATTTTGTTCCTAGCGGCGTGGGGATTCCGCTCTCTGGCGCGCAATGTCACCCGCCGGGGGATGCGGGCTATGGCAAATGTCAACGCCGCTATCAAAGAGACTGTCAGCGGTATTTCCGTCGCCAAGAACTACCGTCAGGAAGCGACCATATTTGATGAATTCGACGCTGCTAATCAAGCCTCCTTCCGCGTCAATGTGCAGCGCGGCTTTATTCTCTCGCTGGTCTTCCCTTCGCTTAATGGATTGGGCGGCGTTGCTACCGCAGTTTTGGTGTATGTGGGCGGGCTATCGGTGATGCAGGGTGCGGTGACGGCCGGGACGTGGTATCTTTTCCTGATGAGCCTGGATCGCTTCTTTTTTCCTATACTTAACCTTTCGGCGTTTTGGGCGCAAGTGCAGTCGGGGCTTTCAGCCGCCGAACGCGCCTTCGCGCTGATGGATGCCGAATCGGCTATCGTGCAGCACGATCAGCAGCCCGCGCCGCCCCTCAGCGGAGATATTCGTTTTGTCGGGCTGAGTTTCAGCTACACTGAGCAAGAACCTGTCTTGGAGAATTTTGACCTTCATATTAGCTCCGGCGAGAGTGTTGCCCTGGTGGGGCATACTGGGGCGGGCAAATCTTCGATTGCCAAGCTGATCGCGCGTTTCTATGAGTTTCAGGCCGGGCAACTGCTCGTCGATGGGCATGATATTCGCAGTTTTAATTTACATCAATACCGCAGCCAATTGGGGATTGTCTCGCAAAGCCCCTTCCTGTTTTCGGGCACTGTCGCCGAGAACATCTGCTACGCCTGCCCGCAAATCGATATGGCTGAAGTCTTGCAAACCGCGCGTCAGATTGGCGGCGGCGATTGGCTCGATACCCTGCCGCACGGCCTGGATACGGAAGTGGGCGAGCGCGGCGGGCGCCTCTCAATGGGGCAGCGCCAATTGATTTCGCTATTGCGAGTGCTCATAAGCCGCCCGGCGATCTTCATCCTCGATGAGGCCACTGCCAGCATTGATCCTTTTACGGAGTGGCAAATACAACAGGCGCTGAATCTGATCTTGCAGAATAGTACCAGCATCCTGATTGCACACCGCCTCTCTACTGTCAAGGCCGCCGACCGTATTTTGGTTTTGGAGCAGGGCCGCATTCTCGAAGAGGGCAATCACGCCGCGCTGATGAAATCTTCCGGCCATTATGCCAGCCTATATAATACCTATTTCCGCCATCAAAGCCTGGAATATGTAGAACAATCTCGCCAGGTTCTCGCCAGCCATTGACTCCCCGCGTCCCGGCTCGTACAATTAGTTTATGAGTGCAGTTACCGAATTGCCCACCACGCCCATTGAGCGAGAAAATATCAAAACTCGCTTCCTTTCTGCAGCCATCGCGCTCTACCAATTGATCGCCCTGGTAGTTCTGGGAGCATTAATTTTCTCAGCAGTAAACTGGCTGAAATACCCATTTATTGGCGCGTTTGTTGAACACACATTGATCGTTAATACCATTCAGCCGGTGCAGCCCGATACCTGGAATGCGCGCAACGCCGGTTTTGAATTTGGTGATCAATTGCTTGCGATTGAAGGGGTTGATCTGCAACACATCGGGGATTTATTTGAGCAGCTGAGCCAGTACCAGGTAGGTGATGAAGTGGCGATTATGGCGCGCACTCTGGGGGGTGAAATTACCACGCGTTCGGTTGTGCTTCAGCGTATGTCTCGAAGCGATCTATTCGCCAATATGATTATTCCCTGGTTCATTGGTTTGGTCTACGCGGGGAGCGGCCTGTGGGTATTCAGCCTGCGCGCTAAGGACGCTTCAGGGCGTGTATTCGCGCTCTTTACGGCCTCCGCTGCAATTGCTGTCGCCGGAATTTTTGACATCCACACTTTTAATCGGTTTACATATCTCTGGACGGCCAGCCTCGCCATTGCCGGAGGAGCCATTTTTAACCTGGGCTGGGTATTTCCACAGGAATCGCGCCGTTTTCGCAAATCCACCCATTTCCAGTGGCTCGGCTACCTGATTGGCGGGGGATTACTGCTTTGGGCGTTGCCTACGTTATTCAACATGCTGCGTCCTGCCGCGTATATTTGGGCCTGGCGGCTGGAGTATGCCTTTTTGGGGGTTGTGTTGTTATTCTTCGTGGGTGTGGCAGCCTATCGACGTTATACATCCACTTCGCCGCTGATGCGGCAACAGGGGCGCATTATCCTGTGGGGCGCTTCGATTTCCTTTATGCCGATTGCGATATGGTTTCTGGCGACGGCCAATCGCCCGGAGATTCGGTTTAGCGCTTATTTGCTCTTGCCGCTGATCTTGTTCCCGTTGGCCGTAGCTTATGCCATTTTGCGCTATCGTCTGTTGAATACCGATTACCTGTTCAGCCGATTTATTATGTATGCCCTGCTCACGGCCGTTACGGTCAGCGGCTATGCCCTGATGGTTAGCGGTCTGAGCCTGGTCTTGGGCGGCGCGATTAGCCCCAATAATCCCTTGTTGGTTGGCCTGATGGTTTTCTTGCTGGCCGCATTTTTCAATCCTCTGCGAACGTATCTCCAACAGCTCGTGGATACTGTGTTCTTCCGCGGACAGGGTGCCTATCAGGAGCAATTACGAAAATTTGGACAGGACCTCAGCCCCGCGGTGGGGCTGGATGAAATTGGCGCTTTGCTGCGCCTGTATGTCGAAGAGACAATCAAACCGGCCCAATTGCATATTTTTACGCCCGATTCGCTCAGCGATTATTATATCGCCTTGCCCGATGCCAGCAAACAACGCACCACAGATTTAAGCTTCGCCACAACCAGCGCATTGCCGGGGATGTTGGAACGCAACAAAACCCATCTGTTCATTGGGGGGGGAACAGAATTGCCATCCGCTTTGGAATCGGAAAAAGCGCGTATCGCTTTACTGGGCGCGCAGGTATTTGCCCCGTTGCTGGGACGTGATACCCGGCTGATTGGCTTTATGGCCCTCACCTCGCGCGCAACTGGCGAACCCTATAGCCCGCAAGATTTGGAGTACCTCTCCTCTTTGAGCGACCAGGCTGCCATCGCCATTGAGCGTAACCAGGTAATTTCTGTCTTGGAGCGGCGTG
>JABGRQ010000159.1 GCA_018648225.1 Chloroflexota bacterium | reverse complement strand
TGAACCCGGTGCATACGACCAACTTTATCCCCGACATCAATATTGACGATTGCAACGGCTGCGGCAAATGCGTCAACGTATGCCCGGTTGAAGCCATGACGCTCGTCTCGGCGAGTGACCCCCACAAGCCCAAACGCAAGAAAGCCTGGCTGAACGAAGATGCTTGCCTGGGTTGTGGCGTGTGCGTCAGCAATTGCGCCCAAGAATCAATCACGCTCAAAGCTCGCCCAGAACGCGTACTCACACCCCTCGACACCACGCACCGCACGGTTGTGATGGCGATTGAACGTGGTTATTTGCAAAATTTAATTTTCGATAACCATGCACTAACCAGCCATCGGGCAATGGCTGCAATTTTGGGGGTTATTCTCCGACTGCCGCCGATCAAACAAGCCTTAGCCAGTGAACAACTGAAGTCGCGTTATCTGGAAAACTTGTTAACAAAATATTACTCGTAACCGTATAGACGATCGCCTTTCGGGTTGATCCTGCACAAAAAAGAACTCCCACCCTCAAAGGAATCCCCACCAATGCCCATTGTTGTGACCGATCTCGAAGGCACCCTTTCAACCGGTTCAAGCTGGAAGGGTCTGCGCACCTATTTTAAAGCCAATTATGATCCAAAAGCATATAACCGCTTCTTCTACTCCTGGATTCCGCGTTATTTGCTGGTTAAGGCAGGAGTACTTTCTCGCCGCGCAGTAATGGCGCAATGGATCGAAGAAGAGAGCAACCTTTTGCGCGGCATGACCCCTGATGCGTTTGACCAGATGGGCGAATGGATTGTGGATCAGGTTATGTGGCCCAACCATCGAGAGCAGGTAACGCTTGAACTTGGCAATCACCACGAAAGGAAAAACGAAATCGCGATTGTATCGAGCGCGTACCAACCCATCGTGGCAGCTTTTGCGCGTCGCATCCACGCGATCCCCATCGGGACACAGTTAATCTTCCAAAATAACAAATTGGCTGGTTTTGAGAAGCCCCTCAATTCCTATGAACACAAAGTAGAGAATATTCGCGCCCACTTCAACGGGCAGCCGGTCACAGCCGCGTATGGCGATACTGCATCCGACATCCCTATGCTGCAAATAAGCGCCGACCCCGTTGCTGTACATCCCGATAGCACGCTGCGCCGCGTTGCCGAGCGCGAAGGTTGGCGTATTTTGGAGTAAGTTCAAACTAACTCAGCGTGGTGGCCTGATTGGGGAATTTGCCAGTGATACCGGCGTAAAATGCCTGGATCGCCATCATATCGGCTTCCATATCGCCCGTGGGGATGAAAGTTGGACCCAGCCCGGCTATCTTTTTCTTGTAATCAAGAAATCCCAAAACAATAGGGACACTCGCCTGTTTGGCGATGTGATAAAAGCCAGTTTTCCATTGTTGAACTTTTTCGCGCGTGCCCTCCGGTGGAATGCCCACGATCAGGCTTTCAGATTCTTTAAATTTTTGCACCATCTGCGCGACAAGCCCGGTTGATTTTGAGCGTACAACCGGAATACCCCCAAACCAATTAAAAAACGCGGTAAAGGGCTGTCGAAATAATTCGGCTTTACCAAACCAGTAGATTTTGGTCTTGAAAGACAAGATCATCAGCATCATGGCAACAAAATCCCAATTGGATGTATGCGGCGCTGCAATCACAACATATTTTTTCAGGTTCGGCGGTTGGCCTTCTAGTCGCCATCCAGTTACAGCTAAGGCTAGTTTTGCAAACCAGCGCAACACGGGCGTAATAACGGGGGTATCAAAAGCTGTATATTTATTCATCTCTATTTTTACTTTAGTTTCCGCTAACTTAGGGACGACAAAACTACCAGGAGTTCATACTGGC
>JABGRQ010000158.1:10619-11843 GCA_018648225.1 Chloroflexota bacterium | reverse complement strand
CCACACACCCTGGCGCATGGCTGCCGCATGTCAACGCGCTTTGGGGTAATTTCAACCGCCTGCTTGAAGGCAACACTTATCTCAGGACAATCCAACGACACAAAATTCCCTATCGCTTTGGGCAAACGGTCATCCAGGCAACGGGCAAAGGCCAGCTCGAATATATAGTCACAGCGAAGCTAGACCCCCGTGGGAGACCCGTCCCCGGCAGCGAAAAAGAAATCGCCGCCGATACGCTCTGCCTGGGCTTTGGGCTTATCCCCAACACCGAGTTAGCGCAACTGGCCGAATGCCAGCACGAATACAGTACAACGCGCGGTGGCTGGGTTCCCGCACGCGATAAATATCTGCAAACCAGCCAGCCCGGTATATACGCGGTCGGCGAAGCCGCCGGAGTTGGCGGCGCGGACATGGCCTTGATGGAGGGGCAAATTGCGGCGCTGGCAATCACGCGCCGCTTCAACCAGATTCCTGCCCTGCAACGCCAACTGCGCCCCCTGCGTCGCTTCGCCGTCATGCTCAACACATTATTTGCCCCTCCGCTGGCGCTGAACACCCTCGCCAGCGACGAAACCATCATTTGCCGCTGCCAGGAAGTACGCGCCGGTGAAATTCGTCAGGCTGTCCGCCAGGGCAACCACACCCTTGGCGGCCTGAAGAACAGCATCCACATTGGGCAGGGCCAATGCCAGGGGCGCACCTGCGGCCCGTTGCTTACCCGCCTGATCGCCAGCCAAACCCACGAACCGCCCGAGGCTGCCGGGCAATTCCGACCGCGCCCACCGCTTAAACCCATCTCGCTCGGCGCGTTGGCACAGGAGCAACGGCCATGAACACCACGGCAGATGCAATCATCATTGGCGGCGGAATCGTGGGAGCAGCCTGTGCCTACTATCTCAGTGAGCGCGGCCTCGCGGTGCATCTCATCGAGCGCGATTTTCCCGCCAGCGGCACTTCGCGCGCCTGTGATGGCCTGATCCTTCAGTGGGATAAACTGCCCGGCGCGGAGCTATCGCTGGGGCTTGCCAGCCAGAAACTCTGGCGCGATCTCGCCGCAGAACTGGATGCAGAAATCGGTTTTGAACAGGCCGGGACGATATTTCTGGCTGAACAGGCGGACCAAATGGAGGCAGGCAAAGAGAAAGCCAACGCCCTAAGCGCATCCGGTCAACGCGCCGAAGTGCTCACCCCCGGGGAACTGCGGGAACTGGAACCGGAGTTGGC
>JABGRQ010000158.1:0-10519 GCA_018648225.1 Chloroflexota bacterium | reverse complement strand
GTCCAAAGAAAATTCACCACCCGCTGCTGGAAGGCGGCTATGCCACCACCGTACAATTGGCAGCCGAAGATGTGCAGGTGGCGCTGGTAGCCGAGATGACCGCGTCGGGAAGTTTATTATTGGGCAGCAGCCGCGAATTCGCCGGATTTGACCGCCGGGTTTCGCTGGCCGTGATACGAGCAATTGCCCAACGCGCGGCGCGCTTTTTGCCCCATCTGGCGCATAGCTCTGTCATCCGCAGTTATGCTGGCCTGCGTCCCTGGTCGCCAGATCACCTGCCGCTGATTGGTCCGTGCGAGCAGGCGCCCGGCTTCTACCTTGCCAGCGGGCACGAAGGCGCGGGCATCGGCCTGGCCCCAATCACCGGCAAACTCATCGCCGATTGGGTAACTGGCGCAGCACTACCCCCCTACGCCAATGCCGTACTCCCTGACCGTTTTGACCCTATCAAAGGAAGTAAGACAAATGTCCTCATCTGAGATTACAAAATGCGCAATATCGACAGATGCTCTAGCTTTACTGATATATTTGTAATATACTAAAATAAGCGCGCCGTGACTGCCAGGCGAAAGCGCCCTTTGGAATAGCTATCGCCTGAAAGCTGCGAATATGCACAAAAATCTATTTTCAAATTTTGCAAAAGAGGTGATGAAATGAGCAATAGTTTAACCACCGTAGTTTCTTCCAAAACCGTCACGGTTGAAATTCACCGTGAAAAAGCCACCACTATCATTGGCGAACGCATCAACCCCACTGGGCGCAAAAAAATGCTCAAAGCCTTACAGGCCGGGGATTTTGATATGGTGCGACAGGATGCGCTGGCTCAGGTGGCTGCGGGAGCGAAAATTCTGGATGTCAATGCTGGCGTACCTGGTGCAGACGAAGAAGCGCTGCTCAAGCAGGTACTCCAAACTGTAATGGAAACGGTGGATGTGCCGCTGTGTATTGATACGGCAGACCCCCTGGCGCTTGAAGCCGCCCTGAAGACATACGAAGGCAAAGCGCTGATCAATTCTGTCAATGGTGAAGAACGCTCGCTGGAGGCGATTTTGCCGCTGGTCAAGGAATATGGCGCCGCGGTAATCGGGCTGTGCATGGACGATGATGGCATCCCCGCCACAGTCGATGATCGCCTCAAAGTTGCCACAAAAATTATTGAGCGCGCGGCCAAGCTGGGTATTGGCCCTGAAGATATTGTAATTGATCCTTTGGCGCTAACGATGGGCGCCGACCATACCGCCGGTTTTCTAGCTATGCAAACCATCGAGAGAATTGTAGTGGAATTTGGTGTCAATATCACCATGGGCGCCAGCAATATTTCGTTTGGGATGCCCGACCGCAAGCATATCAACTCAACCTTCATCGCGATGTCCATCCATGCCGGGTTGACCTGCCCGATCACAAACCCACTGGAAGAAGAAATCGCCATCGCTGTCTTGGCCGCCGATCTTTCAATGGGGCGGGACGAATATGGCATGAACTGGATTAAAGCCTATCGCAAGCGCCAAAAAGAACAAGCCGAGAACGAGTAATTTGCCACCAAAGAGAGTGAGTGTGCGGCATGAAACCAACCGACGCAGAGCGAGCCTATACACAGATTAAGAAACAGATTGTAACAACAAGCATGACTCCGGGTTCTGTTATCAGTGAAGCTCAATTGATTGATGAGTTAAATCTGGGCAGAACACCCATCCGTGAGGCCATAAAACGACTTCAAGCAGAAAATCTGGTAACGGTCACCCCGCGGCGAGGCATGTTTGTAGCCGACATCACTGTTACGGATCTCACCCAGATATTTGAAGTACGCGTTGTCATCGAGGCCCTCGCTGCTCAGCTGGCGACCAAACGCATAACCCCAGACCAACTTGCAAAACTGCGACAACTTGCGCAGGAGTATCAACTCGCCAGTCTGGAAGATAAAAAAGAATTAATTGAACTTGACGAGGCTTTCCACAGCTTAATTGGACAAGCGGCTCAAAACAAGTTTTTGGAAAAAGACTTAAAACATTACTACAACCTCTCTCTGCGAATATGGTACCTGGCGATCAATTTCGCCCAATCTGAGGATATTGATGTTGTAGCACATATTGAAATTCTGGAAGCCATTGAAGCGGGCGACGCAAAACGTGCCGCATTACGTATGGAAAAACATATTAAAGATTTCCATCAAACCATCAAACAATACCTTTAGCATGTCAAACACATCCCTACTAGGATGTGGAAAATATAACCCAAAATAATTTTGGAGGAAGATAAAACAATGAGTGAAATACTATCCGAACTCTCAACCGCTGTCATTGAAGGCAATCTGGATGATATTGTTGATCTGACAGAAGATGCCCTGGACGAAGACTTCAGCGCACAAGACATCCTTGATAAAGGCTTGATGCCCGGTATGGATCATGTTGGCGTTGAATTCAAAGCTGGCAATATGTTTGTCCCCGAAGTGCTGCGCTCGGCGCGTGCCATGCAATCGTCTATGGAGCTGATCCGCCCGATGCTGATTGCATCCGGCGTCAAGATGGTCGGAAAGGTGCTTCTGGGCACCGTCAAAGGCGACCTGCACGACATCGGCAAGAACCTGGTCGGCATGATGTGCGAAGGCGCGGGTTTCGATGTCCATGACATTGGCAAGGATGTTGAAGCGGATGCCTTTGTTGCCGCCGTCAAGGAATTTGAACCGGATGTGATTGGCATGTCGGCCCTGCTGACGACCACGATGCGCTCCATGGAACACACCATCAAAGCCCTCGAAGAGGCCGGTTTGCGCAACAAGGTTAAGATCATGATCGGCGGCGCACCGGTTACCCAGGCATTTTCGGACCAGATCGGCGCCGATGGCTATGCTTCCAACGCCGCCTCCGCAGCTGAACTTGCCAAAAAATTCGTGGCATAGGTTTTACAAAATCGAAAAGGAGCAATTTGATAATGAGAGGCAACTATACTGTTAACTCTGGCGTGCGTTTTCGAATGCTGACGGATGACCAATTGCAAGAACTGTATGATGGCGTCCTTCACGTACTCGAATACACTGGCCTTGAGGTACACCATGAAGAATCTCTGGAGATTCTGAAGAAAGCCGGGGCTTGGGTAGATGGCAACCGGGTACGCATCCCCTCGTATTTGGTGCGCAAATCGCTGGAACTGGCTCCGCGCAGTTTCACTGTTTTTTCGCGTGATGGCAACCCCGAGAATAATATCCACATCGGGCCGGGGCGCGCCCACTTTGGGCCTGGTCCGACCTGCCCCAACTTCATCGATGTCGAAACGATGGATCGGCGTCCCTATGTTAAATCAGACGTCCCCAAAGTCGCCAAAGTTGTAGATGCCCTGCCGAATGTCGATTTCTGCGAATCGCTGGGTACCGTCAACGATGTGCACCACGATCTCGGCGCGCTCTACGAATTTGCGGGCATGTTCCCCAACACCAGCAAACCGATTGTGGCCTGGTCGTATGACAAATACGATTCGGCTGGCATCCACGAAATTGCCGTGGCCGAAGCGGGTGGACAAGCAGCCTTTGAACGCCGCCCGAACTATATTCACTACTGTGAACCCCTTTCTCCGTTGGTCAGCACCGGCGAAGCGTTGGATAAACTCATCTTCGCCGCCAAGCATCGCATCCCGCTGATCTTCACCCCCTGCCCTATTGCCGGTGGCACCGCCCCTGTAACCGCAGCGGGCATCATCATCCAGGGCGCAGCCGAATCATGGATGGGTTTGACCATCGCTCAGGCCTTGCAGCCGGGCTTGCCCTTCATCATGGGCGGCGTGTTTTCGGTGATGGATATGAGTTCCATGATCCTTTCCTACGGCGCACCAGAGCTTTCGCTGATGATGGCTGGTCTCACCGAACTGGCGCACTTCGCCGGGCTGCCTCTGTGGCAAACGGGCGGCTGCACCGATTCGAAAACTTTCGACGAACAGGCGATTATTGAAGGTTCGCTCTCGGTGTATTTCTCTGCGCTAACGGGTGGCGACCTGACCCACGATGTGGGTTACACCGAAAGCGCGATGACCGGTTCTGTCTTCCAGTTGACTGCCATGGACGAAGCGATTGGCTACGCCCGAAGAATCACTCGCGGCATTGAAGTCAACGAAGACACCATGGCCGTGGATGTGATTAACAATGTTGGCCCCAACGGGCATTACCTGCGCGAAGAACATACCCGCCGCCACTATAAAACCGAGTTCTGGTATCCCAATATTTGCGACCGTCGCAATTACGAAGAATGGGAAGAAGAGGGCAAAAAGACGATGAAAGATCGCACCTATGCCCGCGTGCAAGATATTCTTGCCACACACAAAACAGCCCCCATAAAGCCCGAAACCGAAAAAGTGATTGAAAAGGTTCTGGCCGAAGCGGAAGAGCGCGTCAAGGGAGAATAGGTTCCCAGGCTAAAAAGATCGACAGATGACAGACGGCTGACCACGGTCGGCAGTCTGAGATCACAGAACAATTTTCGGGAATCATCCCGAGGAGAAAAGATAACATGAGTGAAATTTACGAAAAACTATCCGCCGCCATTTTGGAAGGCGATGCCGATAAGACGCCCAAACTTGTGAACCGGGGATTGAAGCAAGGATTGACCCCCAAAGAAGTTCTGGATAATGGCCTGATTGTTGGCATGGATGAAGTTGGCGTGCGTTTTAAGCGCGGCGATATGTTCGTCCCCGAAGTACTGATGTCCGCCGATTCCATGGCAGCGGGTATGCTCATCTTGCGTCCCCTGCTGGTTGAGAGCGGCGCTGAATTGCTGGGCAAAATCGTAATGGGCACCGTCAAAGGCGATCTGCACGATATTGGCAAAAACCTGGTTAGCATGATGTGTGAAGGCGCGGGCTTTGAGATTGTTAATCTCGGCTTCAACGTAGAACCTGATGTCTTCATCAACGCTATCAAAGAGCACCAGCCCGCAATTGTGGGTATGTCGGCAATGCTGACTACTACCATGCGGGCGATGGGCCACACCATCAAAGCCATTGAAGAAGCCGGATTGCGCGACACGGTCAAAGTTTTTGTTGGCGGCGCGCCCGTTGACAGAGAATTTGCAGACACCATCGGTGCAGATGGCTACGGCTCTAACGCCCCCGGT
This sequence comes from Chloroflexota bacterium, assembly GCA_018648225.1. Classification (NCBI taxonomy): domain Bacteria; kingdom Bacillati; phylum Chloroflexota; species Chloroflexota bacterium. The sequence continues at coordinate 5,423 of JABGRQ010000158.1, read as the reverse complement.
GGCGCCGAACTCGCCAAGCAGCTCGTTGGGGCTGCATAAGGTTTAAGGTGCATTTGTGACTTCATCCAATGGATTGCCAATCGTCGTAATTGCCTGCAAGGTGTTTCAGTCGCTGCTGGAGAAACTAATGCCAGCGGATATGGCTGAACAGGTCACCTTCATGGATTATGGCTTGCATCGTGTGCCTTCCAAGCTCACCTGGGCCGTTCAGGATGCGATTGACGCGGTGGAACATCCCAGCCTGATCGTACTGGGCTACGGGTTATGCGGCAACGGACTCAAGGGCATTAACGCCCGGCAGCACACGCTATTGATCCCCCGCACCGACGATTGTATCGCCATCCTGCTGGGTTCGTATAAAAAATACATTCAGGAATTCGATGCAACCCCCGGCACCTACTATCTCACCAAAGGCTGGTTAGAAGCAGGTAGCAATCCGCTTCAAGAGTACGAAGAGATCAAAGAAAAATATGGCGAGAAAGATGCCACATGGATCATGGATCAGCAATATCAGCATTACGAACGGCTGCTATTCGTTGCCCATAACCAGGCAGATTTGGATGAGTACCGGCCCCAGGCTCAGGAAGTAGCCGAATACTGCCAACGCTGGGGTTACCGCTACGAAGAAATACTCGGGTCCGATATCTACGTGCGCCGTCTGATTGAGGTTGCTATGGCAATCGACAAGACCGACAGCAATTTCGTAGTCATCCCCCCGAGCGGCGAAGTCACACAAAATCTATTCATGCGCTAAAAACCGATACGAGAAAAAACCTTCCCCAACCTGAATTCGTGAATATCATCATGATTTCAGGAAGAACAGGAGAACCAATCATGCAAAGAAGGAAAACCAATTATCTCGTGAATGCCACTCCAACATTTGAGGTGCTCTCACAAGATGAGATCGAAGCAATCTACAATTCGGCACTAACGGTGCTGTATGAAACTGGCGTGCGCGTGTACGAACCAACGGGTATTGAACTGGCCTATTCCGGTGGTGCCATCATCGAAGACCGCACCGACGACAGCGCGCTGGTGAAAATTCCGCCGTGGCTGGTTGACAAAGCCCTGGCAACCCTGCCCGGCAAAGTTGTCACCCGCGGGCCAGATCGCAAATACAAGATGGAACTTTATAAGGATGCCATCACCTTTGGACCGGGTTCTGACACGCCCTTCACGATTGACCCCTACACTGGCAATCGCCGCCGCGCCACCTACAAGGATGTCAAGAATTTTGCCCGCCTGACTCAGGCGCTGCCAAATCTCGACTTCCACATGTCGCTGGGCATCGTGCAAGACACGGCGGTAGGCACCTATGACCGCTGGCAGTATCTGGCGATGCTCGAAGGCACCACCAAGCCCATCAATATCACGGCGGTTGACCTCGACGGGCTCAAAGACCAGCTCGAAATGGCCTATATCCGTGTGGGGGGCAAAGACGAATGGCGCAAAGGCCCGCTCTTCTCGCTGTATATCGAGCCGGTTTCACCGCTGAGCCACTCCGAAGAAGTTATTCAAAAACTGATCTTCGCCACTGATAACGAAATCCCCTTCGTTTACACCCCCTGCCCCCTGGCTGGCGCCACCGCTCCCACCACATTGGCCGGGACCGCCGTCCAGGCGCTCACCGAAAGCCTGTTGGGAATTGTCCTCAGCCAGTTGCGCAAACCGGGCGCGCCGATGATTATTGGCGGCCTGATGTCCAATATGGATATGCGCACCACAGTCTACTGCTACGGCTCGCCAGAAATGGCGTTGCTCAGCGCGGCCTATACCCAGATTACCAAATGGCTGGGCGTGCCGATGTACGAAACCGCGGGCTGCTCCGACTCGAAGATGTTCGACGAACAAGCCGCCATGGAAGCCACCATGAATATTGCCACCGCAGCTTTGGTTGGCGGCAATATGATCCACGATGTGGGCTACCTTGAGCAGGGGCTTACCAGTTCGCCCGATATGATGGTTGCCTCCAACGAGATTATCTCGATGGTCAAGCGCATCCTCAAGGGCATCCCTGTAACCGATGAGACCAAAGCCCTGAATGTGATTGAAGAAGTTGGCCCTGGTGGGCACTATCTCGACCACGACCACACCTACACCCGCTTTAAAACTGAAATCTGGCGCCCTGATATCATTGACCGCCAGGTGTGGGAAAATTGGGAGAACAACGGTAGCAAGACCTTCCGCGACCGGGTACATGACCGCGTTATCGAAATTTTAGAAGCCGAGGAAGAACCGCTCCTCGATGAAAAAATGTACAAAGAACTACGCCGCGTATGTGAATTGGCCGACGAACGCCATAAAGGCGAAGAACTCGACTACAATATGTTCGGTTAGTTCAAAGATTTCACCACAGAGACACAGAGTACACAGAGTTTTTTATAGAAATTCTTCGTGTCCTTTGTGTCTTTGTGGTCAATTGCTTATTTTCGATAAATGATTGAATAAACTGTAACAGTCAACAGTAGCTTGATTAGTTTGACTATCCCATAGGATTTGTCACCCTGAGCGAATGCGAAGGGTCTAGCGCAGCGTAAGGCGCTTTGCTGGATGCTTCACTGCGTTCAGCATGACAACCAATTTTTTTCCAGAGTGTTCAAGCTAATATTGACCACTACAAAAGCTTGAACAAATCTCCATGGTCGTTTTCTCATGAGGAAATCAGGAATGCGGAAAGAAAATATCCTGATTGCTTGGCTTCCTCAAAAAAACTCTTTTTCGGTATGAGAGGCACGAACTTGACACCAATGAACAACTCATCTGACGCGCTCGTTCTGGGCATTGACACGGGAGGCACCTACACCGACGGCGTGCTGCTGGAATATCACTCGCGCACGGTTTTAGCCGCGCATAAAAGCCTGACCACCAAGCGCGATTTTGCTATCGGGATCGAAAAAGTCATTGAGGGGATTCAGATTCAAGACCCATCCAGCATTCAGATGGTTTCGATCTCGACGACCCTGGCAACCAACGCCATTGCCGAAGGTAAAGGCAAACGCGTGGCGCTCTTCCTGATTGGCTATGACCCGGAGTTGGTAGCATCGTTCCAGATGGAACGCCATTTCGCTACACCTAACTTTTATTATTTCGCTGGGGGACATGATCTGTTCGGGCAGGAAAAAGAAGCTCTGGATTTGACTGCGTTGCTGAAAAAAACCAATCAGGTCAAAAATCAGGTGGATGCTATCGCCATTTCGAGTTATTTCAGCCCACTCAACCCCGAACATGAAACCCGCGCCTACAACGCCATCTCACAGGTATGTGATTTACCGATTGTGCTTGGGCATCAGCTCTCAACCAAACTTGGCTCGGTGGAACGCGCCACAACCGCAGCTCTAAATGCTTCGCTGCTCTCTGTACTGCAAGATTTTATCGTGGCGGTGCGCCGAGCAATGGAACACCGCGGCATTGATGCCCCACTAATGGTGGTGCGCGGCGACGGCACGCTGATGAGCGACGAATTTGCCGCCCGATCGCCCGTTGAAACTATTCACTCCGGCCCGGCGGCCAGCGCTATCGGCGGGCGTTTTCTCTCGCATCAGGATGACGCGCTGATCCTTGATGTGGGTGGTACCACCACCGATCTGGCCCTCATTCAGGGTGGAAATGTGTCCATTAGCGAAACGGGAGCCTCGGTCTCCGGTTACAAAACATCGGTCAAGGCGGCCAACCTGCTCTCGATTGGTTTGGGTGGCGACAGCCATATTAGCGTAGACCGCGAGAATAATATTGTCATTGGCCCGGAACGCGTGGTGCCGCTGGCCTATCTGGCGCATCAACATCCGGAGATTCAAACCCGCCTCAAGGCGCTGATCCAAAAAACATGGCCACCACCCACACCCAGTTGGTTGGAATACTGGTACTTATTGCGCGATCCCGGCGATAATTTGCGCGCGTTTTCAGACCGCGAGAAAACGCTGATCAAGATTCTGAAAGCTGGCCCGATCGCGATCCCCGATCTTGTCAAGCAAGTCAACGCCCTGCACAAGAATCAGCTTGGGGCTGATGAATTGATCCGCCGCGAGATTATTGGCAAAGCGGGGCTGACCCCAACCGATTTGCTGCATATTGATGGGCGGCACACACCCTGGGATGTGAAAACTGCTGAATATGGGTTGAAGCTGCTCAGCAATCATCTGCATTGGGAAGAGCCAGGCCTGACAGAATTTATCTGGACGCTGAGCAGCGAGTTGATTGCGAAGGCGATTGTGGAGTTCCTCACCGAGAAAAGCGTCCCCCCGAGTTCGGCACACAGCCCCGATCTGGGTCTGTGGTTCTTCCGCAACAGCCTGTATGCTGAACATCCTCACCTCGCCACGCAAATTCACCTGCAATATCCCATCATCGGCATCGGCGCTCCCGCCGATATTATGCTGCAAGATGTCGCCAAACTGCTGCATACCGAGCTGATTTTGCCCGACCATTATTTCGTTGCCAATGCCGTCGGCGCGATTGCGGGCAGTGTGATGGTATCCGAAGAAATTTTGATCTATCCGCACTTATCTGAAGCTGGGATGGATGTGATTAGCTACTACGTGCAGGCGCGTGATGGGCGCGAAGAATTTGAAGAATTGGACGATGCGCTGGATCACGCTCGAAAATCGGGCTACGACCGGGTATTGAGCGCCGCCTTACGTTCAGGCGCGGACAACCCGCAAGTAGTGGTCGAAGAGATCGCCGACGGGATTGACAGTTACCGCATCCATTTGCAAGCCGTTGGCAACCCGCGTTTATCGAAATAGAGCAAGAATACTGATCTCCGAAATTAGCACGGGAGAAAATATGATGGAACTGGTTCGAGTAGATACCCAACGCGCGTATGCTGCGATCCGTGAAAAAATTGCGACCCTGGAACTTGCGCCAGGCGCGCCGGTTGATGAAGGGAAGCTGGCCCGCGAACTGGATGTGGGGCTGGTACCTGTACGAGAAGCGATAAAGCTGCTCGTACACGATCACCTGATCGAGGCTCCCTCGATGGGCTTATTCATTGCCGAGGTAAAGATTCCAGAGCTGAGGCAGATTAGCGAAATCCGCCTGCTGTTGGAGTGCTACTGTGCGCAGCAAGCCGCCAGATTTGCCACCCCCGACGATTTGGTGGTGCTGGAAGCGCTATGCCGTGAACAATCCCAAGTGCCCCCCGATGAACCGCGTTTGCTCTTTGAGCTGGATCATAAATTCCACCAGGCAATTGCGCAGGCGGCGCATAATAAATATCTGGCCGATATTCTGGATGATTTCTTTGGCCTGTCGCAGCGTTTGTGGTTTTTGGCGCTACCCCACCTGGAATTTTTGCCCGCCGCGGTGGAAAAACACTTAGAACTGGTCGCGGCGATCAAAGCCCAAGATGAAAACCACGCCGAAGCCATTATGCGCCAGCACATTCAGAGTTTCTACGACAAAGTATTTGAAACTTTGCAAAATTT